>JANWIS010000156.1 GCA_025449775.1 Ignavibacteriaceae bacterium | reverse complement strand
GATGCATCGGGACTTGCATCAGGACTTTATTTTTACAGAATTGAAACTCCCGACTTTGTCAGTACGAAGAAGATGGTACTGCTTCGATAAAAGTAGCTGGTACTAAATCAAAAAATTTACGGACAAACATCAGCGCTTTTATTATGATTTGCGAACTGATAAAAATTCTTCCCTCGGTAACTACATTAAATTTATCCGCTAAATCATAATAACAAATTATTTCATTATGATTTTCAATAATTTTGTCCTGAAACTAATTAAGAAATATTATTGATGAGAACATAATGCTAATATTTATCGGAGGAGCCGGCAGCAGGCTTGGTAACCAGATATTTCAATATGCTTTTATTAAAAGCTTAGCCAAACAGGATGAATCGATAATTGTATCGGGATTTGAACATTTAATTGAAATATTTGAAATCCAGGATGTTAAAAACATTCCTCAGCACAACAAACTTGTAAAAGGTTTTATGTTCAGAGTAATATCACCGATTTTAAATTTTCTGGGGCTTTTAGGTTTAATTTCAACCATCGATGTGAATTACGAATTTGTAAAAGGATTTAGGCGGGAAAATGAATCGTTTAAAGAAAAACATGGCTTACTAAAATTCATCAGATATATTAAGTTCGGATTTTTTCAAAGCGAAGCATTCTTCAACAAAGAAGTACTTGATAAACTAAAAATCAGATCGCACTTCATTAAACAGGCTGAAGAGTTTCTAAAGGATATCCCGACAGATACTCATAAAATATTTGTACATATAAGACGCGGTGATTATAAAGAAATAACAATTTTAGGAGAAAGCGCTCTGCTTCCGTTGACTTACTACGAAAATCTTGTAGAAAGCTTTAACAAAGAACATCCTAAGTGTTTTTTTATTTTTCTAAGCGATGAACCTGAATTTACCGAGTATGAATTCAAAAATTTGGCAAATAAAAAAATTTCAAGGAATAATCATCCGGGAACTGACTTTGCAATTATGACAAAATGTAAAAGTGGAATTTTAAGCACAAGTACTTTCGGCTGGTGGGCAGCATATTTAATTCAGGACAAAGGAACTTTGTATGCACCTAAATACTGGCTGGGTTTTAATTCAAAAATTGAATTTCCTGCAAAGGGTTTCCCTAGTTTTGCAAATGAGATTGAAATTCAATGAAATTAGCCCTTTTTCAGAAGATCTAATTTATTTTGCTTATTTGAAGTTAATATTATTATATTTTTGATGATTAATTGAGGATCAATAATGAATGATTTGAACAAGGTGATAGAAGGTATTGCCAGTTTACCATCTGATTGGCATAAATCAGGTTCGATCTCACAGTCTGTTTTGAACACAATTTTAAAACATGCCAAACAGCTAAAGAATATTGAACATACTGCAGAAACTGGTTCAGGAAAATCAACTCTTCTTTTCTCTCACATATCTCCAAATCACCTTGTATTTTCATTAGACAATGGTGATAGTATGTCGGCTGTTAAAGGATCAAATTTATTCAGATCTGAACGTGTAACATTTATTGAAGGTCCAACACAAAAAACTTTACCGGCATATAAGTTTTCAGAAAAATTTGATATCGTGTTGATAGATGGGCCTCATGGTTATCCATTTCCTGATCTTGAATACTTTTATTTTTATCCTCAAATAAAAACTGGTGGATTACTTTTGGTTGACGATATAGCTATTCCAACTATCAAAAGCATGTTTAAGATATTAAAAGCTGCCTATATGTGGGAACTTTTGGAAGTGGTTGACAACTTTGCTGTCTTCAAAAGAACAGAATCACCATTAATAGATCCTTACAGTGACAGCTGGTGGCTCCAGGGTTTTAACCAACCATTTGAACGTAAGAGTCAGAGAAAAGCTAAAATCAAGAAGTTCATACCGCAATCTATAACCTCTATTATTCCTGGTTTTATTAAGAATATAGTTACTAAAATATTTGGAATATGATGTTAGATTGGTGTTTTAAATTTTAAACACCATCATTAAAAACAAATGATTTCAACTTATCCCACTGACTTGCAAGATAAATCTGCAGGTACCATAATTTAATCTTCATATATCCTGTGTTTTTTTCCCCGAAAAATTTTTTTATAAAATTATATTTTTTTGACATTACCGGAACAATAATCTGACCTCCCAGAAAAATTATTCTTTCTTTGTTTGATTTTAAAATATTTTCAATGGACTTATCATTATGTGAAATTACCCTGTTCAATGCCCTGATAGCAGATTCCTTTGCTTCTTCTGAAGAATTGATTCTCAGTAACTCATCAATACAAAGATTCAAAGAAAGACTTAATGATTCAAATGCTTTAGTAGAAATTGAGAGCGATCTGCTTAAACTGACAAGGTTTCCTTTTCTGTAATAACTAAGTATATCACCATTAAATTTAATTGCTTCACTCCTCGAAATAATCCTGCAAAAATATTCTCCGTCGTCATTGTAGTTTAAAGCTTCATTCCAATTTCCGGCTAATGAAGTGAGTTTCCTGCTGACAAGCCATGAACAATTCGCCATAAAATATTGTGAAGCAAGATGATGAATCATCCATTCAGAAGGGGATAAATCCTGCCAGAGAGAATTAGTATTAATTCTAACTGATTTCAGCCGATGATAAAAAAATCCCCATCCGGAAGAAAGAAGTATTTTTGAATCAGGATTATAATCACTTCCGTCTAATTGAATTTTTAATTTATCCGGTGCCAGAATATCATCAGCATCCAGCCATTGAATAAAATCTCCTTGTGCAATCTGCAGCCCGGAATTACGCGCTGAACTCGCCCCTTTATTTTTCTGACTGATAACTTTCACTGAAGATGACTCAAATTCTTTTGCAAGTTTTAAAGTATTATCGGATGAACCATCATCAATAATTATAATTTCCTTTTTAGACCATGTCTGGGATAATGCTGATGAGACAGAGGATTTGAGCCATTTCTCTGAATTGTAAGCCGGAATAATTACAGAAACAAGAGGGTCCATAATGTTTTAAGAATAAAAGATTGATCTCAAAAAGAGTTTAAGTTTTTCTATTATTGTGGGCTCATAATACTGATACAAAGATGATTTCTTGTAGAGTTTGTGAGGATTAAATGTTTTGTTCGATGCTTCATAACTTTTGGAATAAGCCCAGGATGATACCTTTTTTGCAAACAAATTTTTGTCAAATATTTTATTCGCTGAATTCATCTCCATAAGAAAATTACACCAGGCAAAAGCTTTATTATTGAAATCAATATCATCAAACCACTTATCATTAATTAAAGATGTATGATATTTATACTGATTTTCATCTACAATCCCGAGGTCTTTTAAGTACCTGTTTCTGATAATTTCAGTATTGGATTTAACAAGCTCCTTTTTTGTCGCTGTAACCTGGTTATCAGAAATCCGGTAGAGCAAAAGATTCTTTTTAATGTTAGAACCGTGAGTTACTTTCAGCAGCCTATACCACAATTCATAATCTTCAGCCGGGAAACAGGTTGACGAATAAAAAAGATCATTCTCAATCAATATCTTTTTTCTGATAACAACAGAAGGATGTGCAAAACCAACAGAAAAAAATTGTCTAACTTTGATTTCCGAATGATGTTCCGGATAATACCATTTCCCTAATTTTTTTTTAGAGTTGAATATTGTAACATCAGTTCCGCAAATACCAATCTCATTATTTTTTTCCATCAGCTCTACCTGGAGCTTTAATCTTTCGGGCAGACTAATATCATCAGCTCCCATATGAGCTATATATTTTCCTTTGGCAATTTTAATTGCCTGATTGAACCTTGCCGGTGCACCGATATTAATGTTGTCATCAATAAAAATTATTCTATTATCTTTGAAAGTTTTAATAACTGAAGCACTATTATCGGTGGAACCGTCATTTAATATTATCAGTTCAAAATCATTATAATACTGATTTAAAATACTTTGAATTGCTTCACCGATAAACGGAGCCGCATTATAAACTGATATTATAACTGAAACAACAGGCATTATTTACCAAGCTATTAAAAACAAACTCTTGACTCAGTATCTAACAAATTGGTTACGATTCTTTTTTGGATACGCTTGCGATGGCAATAAAATTCTTTAATTCTTTAAGGATAACTAACATTATTAAAAATACAGACAGCGAAACCCCGAGTTTAACTGAAACTGATAATATGACATTATTAATATGAATGGTGTTAGCCAAGATTAAGCTAAAAATCAAAATTATAAATCCGATAATAAAACCAGTTTTTAATGATGATAGAAAATCCAGCAAACTGCCTTTCATAATTTTCACTATAATTAGATAATAAACCTGAAATAAATTTATTAAGATAGCAATCGTTATATATAAAGCTATTCCTTCTATACTTTTCAGAATAAATATTCCTGCAGTAAAAGCAATGATTAACGTAAGAGTTGAAAGTAATCCGGATAAAAACATGTAATTGGTTTTGTTTAGCGTAAGAAAAATTGAACCGGAGCTGGAAAGAATCATTTGCGGCCAAATTGCCAAAGCCAGAAATTTAAATGCCTGAATGCTTCCAAACCATTGATCGCCGAAAAAAATCCTTATAATTTCTTCTGCAGAAAAAAATAAAAAAACCGTAAGAGGGATTCCGATTATTGCTAAAAACTTTGTAAGCTTTTTATAAAAATTATAAATCAATTCCTGATTATCCTGATGAGCTGACATAACAGGATGAAGAACCGGCGATATTACATCTGCAAGATTACTAACAGGCATTAGCATCAGTTTATATGCTTTGTCATAATAGCCTAATGGAATTGCTCCAAGATATTTTCCAATTAAAATGCTATCCAGACTGCGTGAAAAATATTGAACTACATCATAAAGAAATTTGAAAATTGAATAATTGAAAATTTCTTTCACAACTGAAAAATTAATTTCTTTGTACATCTTAATCGGCGATATCCATATAACAATAATAAACCTGATCACCGATTGAAAAATTGCCTGGTATACTAATGAGTAATAACTGTAACCTTTCCATGCCAGATAAATAGCAAACAGGGATGAAAGAATTTGAACTGAAAAATTTGCTATGCCAACAGCTTTAAATCTTTTATCCCTATACAAAGCAGCAGATGGAACTATGTGTGCAGAATAAAGAAATAGTGATATGGAAAGCAGTGGTACAATTTTCAGGTATTCCGGGTTATTATAAAAACCGGCGACAACTGGAGCAGAAAGAATAAAAATAACTGCAAGAAACACACCGAGAATAATAGTAATAATAAAAAGTGAAAATATATCGCGATCTGATAAGGATTTTTTTTGAATAATTGCGGCTGCCAACCCCGAATCACTGATAAGCTGGAAGAATGAAACAAATACAAAAACCGCAACAACTACACCGAATTCGTTTGGTGTTAATAGTCTTGCCAGTACAGCAGTTGTTAAAATTTGACCGGCAACTCCTGTGTATCGGAAAATAAAAGTATAAAACACACCACTTCTTATTTCATTTTTTATACTCAATTATTTTCCGCGGAATAGTAATTGTAATGTTATAATGATGGAATATAAGTTATTTGATTTTTTCAATTTCAATTTTAGGATATAATAAAGTATAGGAAACAATTAAATAAACAAACATGAAAACAAAAGTAGTTGGTCCTCTATATTGAAAAATCAGCGACTCAGTAAAATTAATTACCAGCATAGTTATCAATGTTATGAAAGCAGCCTCATCCTTAATTTTTCTGATTCTATAAACATATACTATTATGAGAATCAGAAATGCAATAATTCCAATAAAACCTAGCTGCAAAATTATTTCAACATATCCATTATGAGCCGTGTTCACTTTCCAGCCGACATTATACAAGAATGTATCAATTAAACCTGTGCCTAAAATCCAATAGGTTCCATAACCATAACCAAACCAAGGTTGCTTTTCAATTTCTGAACCTAAAAATAACCATATGGCATCTCTTCCGGTAAGAGAAGTATCTTTACCAAATAATCCTGGAACAATTGCCATTAAATCAGAAGATAAAAAATAAGTTAATAAACCAGAAAGGGTCATAAAAAAAACAATAACAAACGAAACTGTTCTTCCTAACCCAAGAACAGCAAATATTTTGTCAGAGTAGAAGAGAGTTAATATTCCAATCACTAAAATTAAACCGAGAGTATTGGTGGAGCTTCCTGAAAGAATTACTGCACCGGCAGCAAGGATAGAAATAGAATAATTTATTAGACGACTTAACCTGCTGGTTACATTAGTATGAAAAAAAAGTGAAAGGTTAAACAGAAGTACTCCTGCTTGACCGAGTCCGTTTTTTTGAAGTTCAATTCCCCGCCAGGTTCCAAATGTATCATCAATAGCTTCAGGTATTAATATCCCTGAGAAATAAGTTATAGCCAGATATAGAATTGAAATTATTTTTAATACTCTGATTATATTTCTATAACTCGCAATGATGATAACATTTATGATTGTCAAAAATGAACCGGCTAATTGTGAGGATCTTTTTATTGAAAGGAAGCTGTAATCGGACCATATCGCACTTAAAAGACACAAAAAAATAAAAAATGCTAAATACTTTTCTTTTTGAATGAAGCTGAATGTATCTCTTGGATTTTGAATTATTACGAGTATTGATGATAATAATACATAGCCATATACAAGCTGATTAACAATACTGGTGCTTTCTGCTTCTAGAGCTTCGGCATTTCTTTGTCTGAAAGGAAGATCTGTGCTGAAGAAAGAGAAAAACATGAGGATGAAAAAATTAAATAGAGCAAAACCTTCAAGGTTAAAAATAATGCTTCCAAGTTTTTCTGTAACACTTTTACCAATTACTGTTGACATCTGATCTTTATAAAATAATTATTCAATAAAGCATTTTGTAATTGCCAAACACACTGCGAATCTTCCCAATTGAAGCTCCAAGAATCTGGATACTTTCGATTTTAAATTGGTGATGAAATAATCCTGGGATATACAGTAAGGAGGAATAAAAGATCATTATAAGTGCTTTGATAAGGACAAATAGTCTAAAAATAAAATTTTTATTTTGTTCAATCTTCCTTCGTGCAAAAGATTGTCCTCCACGCAAGGACCTGTTAAAAAGATATTTATAAGAAGCACGGCTTTGTGGAATGAACTCATAAGTTGCTGCTTCTTTACAATCCACAAACCTTGCACCTTTATTTTCAAGTCTTTCAAATAAATGTGCATCTTCCCCGCCTGTTAACCCGAATTCAGGATCAAAAATCATTGTTTCATTTTTAATAACATCCGCTTTTACGATGCAATTAGTAGTGAAGTAAAATTGTGATTTCATTCCTGTGGCTTCCATTTGACTAAAATAATATTCTCTCTTCCTGAACTCATCTGGAATGATATTTTCAAATATTGTTTCAACGTAGCCAAATACTCCATCTGCATTGTATTTTACCAATGCATTAAAAAGGGAAACAATCCAATTTTCTGAAGCCGTTTCATCGTCATCAACAAAACAAATGTCTTCACACGACTACTTTTTACCACACCTATTCCTTGTAAGGCTGATATTTTTTTCAGGCTGAATAAAATACCTGAGCCGGATTTATTCAGAATCAGT
>JANWIS010000155.1 GCA_025449775.1 Ignavibacteriaceae bacterium | reverse complement strand
TTTAAAAAAGCTTTAATTATATATTAAAATTAATGAGTGTAGTATGAAGATATTAGCATTTATAAGCAGTCTATTATTAACCTTCTCTATTATTAGTTGTCAACAAAATGAACCTACCTCACCTGAAAATGATAATCTTCAAAATGGTAAGTTATTTATGAAGATAGACAAGGAAAACGCTCCTGAAAGTGTTGTTTGGATTGAAGCTTTTCTTACGAGACAAGGTTACGACACTATTTCCGGTTTAATGAATTTACTTTCAGATTCGACAGCAGATATATTATTGGAAAATATTCAAGCAGGGGAATGGTATCTTAAAGTGGATGCTAAAGACAGCATGGGTTTAATCTTGTATTCAGGTGAAACTGATGTTCAAATTTTTGCTGGGTTTACGACTCAAGTAAATTTAGTACTCGAACCTACTGGTGGAGGTTTTGGGAATATCCATATTTGGGTTACATGGGGAATACCTTCAGATAATTGGATTGATTATAGTGGAAATCCAATTTTATCACCTTCAGGCAGCTACTTTGAAACACATGGCGTAGGACAATCAAATGTGTTATTTATAGGTGGCGTATACAAAATGTGGTATGTTGGTGATGCTGGAGGAAGTAATAAATTTGTTATGTATGCAGAATCTACTAACGGAATAAATTGGACAAGACCTCATCCTGATCCAGTTTTGTCACCTGGAGTATCAGGTTCATGGGATGACCTAGCTGTACATCCCGGTGCAATCATGTTTGATGATGGACATTACTATATGTTTTACACAGGTTGGTCAGATCCAGATGTTCAATGGGGTGTTGGTTTTGCTGAATCAACAGATGGAATAAGTTGGGTAAAACATCCGGAGCCAGTTCTTTTAGGTACAATAGGATGGGAATATCAAATAGCTGCTTCGTCAGTAATAAAAGTAGATAGTGTATATTACTTGTATTACGATATAAGATCACTGCCTTATGTGAAAATAGGATTAGCAACCTCAACAGACCGGATTAATTGGACAAGGTATTCTGGAAATCCAATATTAACTTATGATCAATCTTGGGAAGGAATTGGTGTGTACTATCCCAACGTTTATGAAAAAAATAATCATTACGAAATGTTGTATATGGATAAGACAGGAACTGGTTTTGGTATGGCTACTTCATCTGATGGAATAAGCTGGGTCAAAGATGAGTCGAATCCATTTTTTACAAAGGAAGATACGCACAATCAGTGGGCGAGTTATAAAATTGCTTACCCAAATTACGTGAAAGTAAATAATGACGATAGGATTTATTATACAGGATTTTCATCTGCTTTCGCTCCATTCAAAATTGGATTTGTAACGAAATAAAAAGTTTTATTCTTTTTAAATAACCCCACAGATTGAAAATTTCATTCTGTGGGGTTTTCTTTTATCCATAATTAAGTCGTCTCATTTAAATCAAATCTTTATATTTGCTTTAACTAAAATCTATACGTAATTAAGTTTCAAATATTTTTTGAAAAACCCTGCTCCAATACTTTTATTTATTTATAACCGTCCTGAGCATACAAGACAGACTCTCGATCATCTTTTCAAAAATAGATTATGTGAAATTAGTCAGTTGTTTATTTTTTCAGATGGGGCAAAAAATCAGCCGGATGCAGAAAAAGTAAATCAGGTAAGAAAATTTATAAATTCTATAAAAGGGTTTAAGAATATTGAAATTAAAGAGAGAGAAAAAAATTTAGGATTAGCAAATTCTGTAATCTCTGGTGTTAATGAAGTCTTTGAATTATACGATCGGGTTATTGTACTTGAAGATGATATTATTACTTCACAATCATTTTTAACTTTTATGAATGAAGCATTGGATTTTTACCAGGACGACTCAAAAATTTTTTCTGTTTCGGGTTATGCTTATCCCATCAATTTACCTCGAGCATATCAAAGTGATGTTTACATTTCTTATAGAGCTTCTTCATGGGGCTGGGCAACCTGGAAGGACAGATGGAAAAAAACCGATTGGAATGTTAAAGACTATGAAGAATTTAAAGTCAGTAAAAGCGCACAGAATAATTTCAACAGGGCAGGAAAAGATTTGACTCAGATGCTTCACAATCAGATGAAAGTTGAAATCGACTCATGGGCTATCAGATGGGCATATTCACATTATAAAAATAATGCTTATTGTCTTTACCCGGTAGAATCTTTTTGCCGGAATATTGGAACTGATAAAAGCGGAACACATTCAGCTGCAACAAAAAAATTCGATGTTAAGTTAAATGACTCCGAAGAAAAATTTAATTTCACCCATGAACTCAAAATTGATGATGGTATAACTAATTCGATACAAAAACTTTTTAAACCATCACCAGTGAGAGAATTGATCAACCTGATAAAAAACAAATTATAAAAGTTATATGATGAATTGCAGAATTTGCTCAAATAATTCAGATGAAATTTTTTCTGCCAGGATTTTGAACAAGTACAATATCAAATATTTTTTTTGTAAAAGTTGTAACTTCCTTCAAACTGAAGAACCATACTGGCTGAAAGAAGCTTACGAATCTGGAATCGGAATTACAGATACTGGCTTATTAAAACGAAATAATCTTTTTGCAAAAAGAACTGCAGCGTTGATCAATTTATATTATAACAAAAGAAAAATATTTCTCGACTACGCAGGTGGATATGGTATATTTGTAAGGATGATGCGTGATCTGGGTTATGAATTTTACTGGGCTGATCCATACACTGAAAATTTATTAGCAAGAGGATTTGAATACGATAGTCAGCAAAGTATTGAGTTGCTGACAACGTTTGAATGCTTTGAACATTTTAATAATCCCATCGTTGAAATTGAAAAAATGCTGGCTGTAAGCAATAATATTTTATTTTCAACGAGAGTTTTTAGAAACCTTCCGCCAAAACCTGAGGATTGGTGGTATTACAGTCTGGAATCCGGACAGCACATTTCTTTTTATTCTGTCAACACTTTAAAATTTATAGCAAATAAATTTGGACTTCACTTAAATACTGATAACAGAGGTTTTCATATGTTATCGAAGAAGAAAATAAATAATATACTTTTTAATAGTATTGTGAAGATGAGCAGCTTTGGATTGTTAAATTTTCTAAACTCAGGATTGAAAAGTAAAACCGATTTAGATCATACATTATTAACTGGAAAGAATGATAAAAGTTAGTTCAATATTTTTTTGTACGAATTCAGAAAGTTTTCATGATAGTTAGTTTGCTTAAAAGTTTCCATCCTGCTTATAGAGTTCTGAACATTTCTTTTTCTGAACTCTTCATCTGAAAGCCCTTCTTTTATTTTATTAACCATTGCATCAATATTGTTCGGATCAAAAATAAATTCGCTACTTCCTATTGTTTCAGGGAGAGATGTTACATCAGAACAAATTACAGGAGCCCTGTAACGCATTGCTTCATACAATGGTCCGCTTCCTGCTTCATAGAGTGTCGGGATTGCTACAAGCGATGAATTTTTATATAATCCGATGAGATCTGCTTCAGGAACAATTCCTAAAAAATTAACTGCATCTGAAAGCTGATTCTTCTCAATTTCCACCTCAATAATTTTGAAGTAATCAGTTTTATTTCCGGTACAGACTAAATCAATATTAATAGAATTCTCCCTCAATTTTTTAAGCGCCTGTAAAAGTCTGATATGATTTTTATGTTTCCAGGTAACTGCCGGGTATAGCAAATAATTTTTTTTCAATCCATATTTAGATGACAGTTCATCCCAGCCGGTTTCATTTTTTGAAATGAACCAGTTTTCTGCAAAGGGTGGAGGACACACAGAAATTTTGTCGTCCGGGACTTTGAAATATTTTAAGATGTCTGCTTTAACATGATTAAATGATACGATAATATGATTTGACATCATCATCGCTTTGTTATTATTAACCAGTCTGTGTTTCAGTTCCTTTGAGCTGAAGAATTCAGGATAATGATATTCCTGCAGATCATGCATTGTGATAATAACAGGAACTTCGCATTGATAAATGGGAGAGTATTGAACAGGGACATGAAATAAAGAGAGATTCTCGGAAAGCAAAACTTTTCTATAAGGATTTATCCAATTTGAAAATTTCACGAATGCATGAACAAATTTATTCTCACCGGAATAGTTTCCAAAAGCTGCAATCGTATTAAACAAAAGGTATGAAACCAAATACCTTAGTTTAATAATGAAATTATTTCTGTCAACTACCCGTAACTTAATTTTCGGATTGGTTTTAAATTCATCCAGCCTGTTTGTTATTTCCTGTGAAGTGATAATGACAACTTTTTTTATTTTATCTGATTTTAAAATTTCTTTCAGTATTCCGATGGAGTAAGTATAAATTCCGCCTGCTGACATTGCGGTATGATGAATATAAAATCCGATATTCATTATGGAAATTTATTGACTTAGTTTTTTATGGTAAACGATATTATCATTCTTTTCGTCAACCCCTGCTTTTATAAATCCAAGTGATTCATACAAATCTTTCGCAATCAAATTTTCAGGATGAACTTTTAGCATCAATGTATTAATCCTGTTTAGCTTGCAAAAGGTAAATGCATGATGCAATGTAAGCGTTGATAAGCCGAGGTTAGAAAATTTTGAAGAGATCCAAACTCCGTAAGATGGAGTTTCATAGCCGGCATCAAATCCTCTGAGCATATAAAATCCAGCAAGTTCATTGTTAACAAATATTCCGAAGTATTTGTCTTTTTTAGATCCGAGCAGAATTTTTTTTATCGATTCGAATGAGAATTCAAATGGAGTGAAGTATTTTAGATATTCTTTCTTTTCTGAAGAAAGTTTTTCAGAGAGAATTTGAGCAGAACTAGAATCAAGCAGCTTAATTTCTATTGAGTCAGGATTCATTTTCCGGATCCACTTGATGAATAGAATTTATTGATTTTATCTGTTATAAATTCAACATCTGTTTTTGTAAGATCAGGATAACTTGGAAGGTTTATTCCTCTGTTTCCCAATTCCTCTGCAACAGAATATTTTTCACCTTCATCATACATCGGCATTTTATGAACGGGATGAAATGAAGGTCGTGTTTCTATTCCATTGTCACCGAGAAATTTTCTCAGCTTTAATCTATCACTTTCAGAATTTGCAAGGATGGTAAACATCCAATATGAATGAATAATATTCCCAATTGACATATGATATTGTAATCCTGATTCTTTAATTCCGGTGATATACCATTCAGCAAGTTTTCTTTTTTTATCCAATATCTCCTGAACCCGTTCAAGCTGTGCACAACCAATTGCTGCGCAAATGTTAGTCATCCTGTAATTGTACCCGATGATATCATGAAAATACTCACGACCTTTTGCAAGTCCTTGTCCCTTTATCCGGATAACAAGCTCGTTCAGATCACTGTCATTTGTTGAAACCATTCCGCCTTCACCAGTTGTGATTGCCTTGTTCCCGAAAAAGCTGAATGTTGAAATGTTTCCAACTGAACCGACATGATTATTTTTATAAAATGTTCCGATTGCTTCTGCACAATCTTCAACTATAAATAAATGATTTTCATCAGCAATTTTTTTAATCACATGAAGATCACACGGATGTCCGTACACATGAACGACCATAATTGCTTTTGTTTTGGTAGTGATTTTTTCTTTGATTTTCCACGGATCGATTTGCCAGGTAGCAATATCAGAATCAACAAAAACAGGTTTTGCTCCTGTATAATTTATTGCATTTACTGAAGCTATATAAGTGAAAGTTGGTACTATAACTTCATCACCATTACCGATTCCAAGAGCCAGCAATGCTATGTGCAAAGCAACTGTTCCGTTAGAAACCGCAGCTGAATGTTTAACGCTAATTAACTCAGAAAAGTTCTGCTCAAATTTTTTTATGAATTCGCCTTTGGAAGAAATCCATGTTGAATTAAGACACTCACTAACATATTTTTTTTCATTGCCTCTTAAGTTTGGCTGATAGACATGGTTTTTATAGTTCATAATTTTTTCAATTCGAATAAACGTTCTATATTTAACACGAAATTTAGATTAAACAATTCTCTGTACAAAATGAAGCAATGATAAGATTAATTATTTTAGAAAATTTTATTTGATGACAGGATTTATTGATGCGTTTAAGTTTCAATATTCTTCGCACTTGTAGAAGATAAATATGGATTCCTGGGGAGTTTAATTATTTCATATTCTGCATCGATCAAAAATTTTGTGTTAACATCATCCTTTAAAATGATCGCAACCAGAAAAGTGGGCGGGAATAAT
>JANWIS010000154.1 GCA_025449775.1 Ignavibacteriaceae bacterium | reverse complement strand
CTTGGACAAATAATTAATCTGGTAGAAAACGCTCAGGGTTCAAAAGCTCCGATTCAAAAACTAGCAGACAAAATAGCTTCTATTTTTGTCCCTGTAATAATCGGAATTGCATTAATAACATTTTTATGCTGGCTATTTTTTGGTTCGGATGGAATTAATTCCGCTTTGATAAATTTTGTTGCGGTTCTAATTATTGCATGTCCATGTGCACTTGGACTTGCAACACCAACAGCACTAATAGTTGGAACAGGTATCGGCGCACAAAAAGGTATATTAATAAAAAATGCCGAAAGCCTTGAGCTTGCTCATAAATTAGATACAATCATCTTCGATAAAACGGGAACAATTACAACAGGCAAATTTGAGGTGAGTTCAGTTGAAGCAATGAACAATCACAAGAACGATGTTATAAAATTTGCTGCATCAATCGGGCAAAAGTCAGAACATCCTATTTCTAAAGCAATTTTTAATTATGCGATGGATAATAAAATTGAGATGAACGAACCGGAAAGTTTTGAAAGTTTAACAGGATTTGGAATAAAAGGAATTGTAAACAGAGGAGAAGTTATTGTTGGCAACACCTCACTTATGGAAAATAGTTTAGTGCAAATGAATGAATTTGTAAATGTGACCAATGAATTATCTGAATCCGGTAAGACCACAATCTTTGTTGCGATCAATAAACAATTAGCAGGAATTATCTCTGTTGAAGATACAATAAAGAAAAATGCAGTTGAAGCAATTAAAACAATAAAATCACTTAAACTAAAAACTATTATGCTTACAGGTGATAATCAGCAAGCTGCAAAGAAGATAGCTGACAAAACAGGAATTGATGAATTTCGAGCTGAAGTTTTGCCTGATGATAAAATAAAAATAGTTTCCGAGTATCAGGAAAAGGGTAAGATTGTCGGAATGGTTGGCGACGGCATTAATGATGCACCGGCATTAGCCAAAAGTAATGTTGGAATTGCAATTGGGACCGGAACTGATATTGCAATTGAGTCTGCTGATATTGTTCTACCAGGTGGTGATTTAAATGGTGTTGCAGATTTAATAAAACTTTCGAGGTTAACTTTGAGAACGATCAAACAGAATTTGTTCTGGGCTTTTATTTACAACATTATTGGAGTACCACTTGCTGCTTTCGGGTTATTGAATCCAATGGTAGCTGCACTTGCAATGTCTTTAAGCTCAATATCGGTTATCACTAATTCGTTATTGCTTAAAAAGAAACGACTATAAATTTTCATTCTTCAAATGCTTCAAGCTTACAAAGATCAAAATTTGTTTCTGCTGGGAGAAGCTGTGTAATTCCGCCTGTGATTCTTACGAGAAAAGAATCTCCTGCAGCAACAGAAAATGTATCAGTTATCGAATAACTTCTCCAAACAATTTCATCCACTTGTATACTTCTTTCTGCAATAACAGACCCATCACGAATTAAAGATAATATTGCTTTACCTTTAACTGTGCTGTACTTAGACCAGAAAGTAAGATTGTATTTTTTATATTGAGTCATTACTGCTGATTTTCTTTCGGCATAAAGCTCACTTCCCCAGTTCGCTTCAAGACTCAATGAATAAGTACCTCCTCCACTCGGTGAATCAATTGCAAACTTGCTTTGTGATGGAATTGTCCAGCCGTCTGATGAAGGTTGACCGTTATTTTCGAACGTAGTGCTGAAAAAAAGAATTCCTTCAGGTGGATTAGATGGGTTTTCTTCCTGATTGCATCCGAAAAATACAATTACGAAAAGAATAGCTGTGATATTTTTTATTAATAGATTAACTCCCATTTGCTTCTTATCAATTTCACTGAAAGTTAAATAAATATTGTTCTCTTTGAAGGGGAAAATTTTTCTCTAAAAAGTTACTAGATTTTAGGACTTAACAAGATTGAACGAGTCATTAAATGAAAAATCCGGTTACCATAATTTTAATATAAACAGTATTATTTATTCTGCGTCGGAACTCTTGTTGAAACCATTTTGCTTCTCTCTATAGACTGAAGCGCAAGATATTTTTCGCCAAATTTTTCTATATTTTCAAATTCAGTACTGAACTGATCAAAGTGTCTTTCTTCATCCAGTACTAAATCCTCAAATATTTTCTTTGAAGCCGAATCTGCGTTAGTTGAGCATAGATTTGCCCATTGATTGTATTCTTTTGCACTTTCATCTTCCATCTGGGTTGCACATCTAACCATCTCTTTCGGATCGTGGATTTTTTTTACCTCTCCGGTTATCTTCATATCCACATCTCCTTCAAGAAATAAAATTCTTTCGGATAAAATTTCAACATGCCCCATTTCCTGGATTGCAGAATTCTTAAAAAGACTTGCAAGAAGATCATAGCCCTGATCATCACAATGAAAATGAAAATACATGTACTGGTGAATTGCAAGCAGTTCATCAGCAACACCTTTATTTAACAATTCAATACTTTTTTCGTGTCTTGGTTTACTCATTTTGATTTTTCCTTCTATATATTATTTCTATATAAATAAATCTGCTAAGTTTTGGGTAGTCTTTCTAAAAATGAATAGTTGCTTAATACAGAAAAGGTCTCCGCATTCCTTAACTCATCAATCGTCTGACAATTCATATAACTCATTGAACTTCTCAATCCATCAGAAATTGAATCAACAACATTTTTAACTGGTCCTTTATATGCAACCATAGTTTCTTCACCTTCTATAAACTCGTTCTTCATCTTTACTCCAAACGAAGCTGAACCGCGATATTTTTTCCAAAGCTGATCTTTGTAGCGGATTACTTCTCCCGGAGTTTCTCTCGTACCGGCTAGAAGTCTTCCAAGCATTACAACATCAGCTCCAACGGCAATAGCTTTTGCAATATCACCGGCTCCTTTAATTCCTCCATCGGCTATAATAGCAATCTTCAGTTTTTGATTCTGTCTTGCAAAAAAAACATCAAGCAATGATGAAACCTGGCCAATACCAATCCCGGTATGAATACTCGTTGAGCAGACACTTCCGCTTCCGATACCAACCCGAACCGCATCAGCTCCTGCATCGACCAGTCGTTTAAGCGAAGCACCGTGAGCTATATTTCCAACCATTATTTTTGTTTTTAAATTATTTTTTAGCAATTCAGTTTTCTTCAATACTTCAAGATTATTCGCATTGGCTGTATCTATACAAATAACTTTCTTGCCTTCGGATAATTTTTTAATTGTATCAAGAGGCGTATTCAGCGCAACTGATATTGCATTAATTTTATTTCCGTTACTTTTACTTTTAAGAATTTCATCCAGTGAAGAATCAAAACGGTTAACAATTCCTAAACAGCCAAGTGAATTTAATTCCCCAGCCATCTCAATTCCAGTAACGGTTTCCATTGGACTTGATATAACCGGAAGTGAAAGTTTAAGACCGAGAAATTGAACAGATGTATCAACTACTTTCCTGGATTTCATCCGTGAAATTTCCGTCGGGATAAGACTTATATCATCATACGTAAGTGACTGGTGATACTCGTTCAATAAAGTTTTGTTATATACCTTCATTAATAATTCCTTTTATAATAATCCTTCTATTTCATCAAGCACTTGTGTCATTCGTTCACTAACTGCATTCACAGGTTCAGGAGTATTCATATCCACACCAGCTTTTTTTAAAATATTAATGGAATAGTCGGAGCTTCCTGATTTTAAAAAGTTTAGATAATTATTTAGTGCCGTTTCATTCTGTCTTTTAATTTTTTTGGCAAGCATTTCCGATGCAGCAAATCCGGTTGCATATTGATAGACGTAAAAGTTGTAATAAAAATGTGGAATCCTTGCCCAGGTATATTGTTCCTCTTCGGGAACAATCATTTCAGGTCCCCAATATTTTTGATAAATGTTTTTATACAAATAATTCAAGACCTCTGATGTCAGTGATTCGCCTTTTTCAGTTCTGTCATAAACGATCATTTCAAATTCGGCAAACATAATCTGCCTGTAAAATGTAGCAGTGAGATTGTTTAAATATCTTTCAAGCAGAAAAAGTTTTTCTTGTTTGGTTTCAGCTCTATCAAGCAGCTGGTCTATCAATAACGATTCATTGAATGTAGAAGCAACTTCGGCAAGGAAGATGGAATAATTTGCATATGGATATGGTTGTGTTTTACCTGTATAATATGAGTGCATATTATGACCCATTTCATGAGCAAGTGTAAAAACATCATTAAGCAAGTCAGTCCAGTTAAGAAGTACATAAGGATGTACACCGAAAGTAGTTCCGGAAGAATACGCTCCACTTTTCTTTGCCTTTGTTTCAAAAACATCAATCCATCGGTCATTAAAAGCAGTATTGAGTGAGTTTATGTAATCATCGCCCATAATTTTTAATGAGCTTAATACAATTTCTATTCCTTCTTCATAAGAATATTTTTTTTCATCTTGTGAGCTGAACAGTGTAACATAAACATCATATGGAAAGAATTCTTTTACGCCCAGGACTTTTTTCTTTAAAGCTGCCCACCGATGCATTGGCTGAAGATTCTTATTAGCGGATTCTATAATATTATGATAAACTGAAACAGGAATATTATTTTTGTGTAATGATGCTTCAAGAGCAGAGCTGTAATTTCTTGTTTGTGCATTAAATATGTTTGTCTTAAGATTTCCGTTGAAGAGAGTAGTAAATGTATTTATATAACTTTTATACGAGCCAAGATAAGCTTTGAATGTTCTTTCTCTGTATGCCCTGTCTTTACTGTACATTGCAGAATAAAATCGTGCATGAGATAATTCGGTTACATTTCCCTGTTCATCTTCTATGAACGGCAGTTTCAGATCTGCATTTGTAAATATTGAGAAGATATTATACGGAGTTTGAGTCAGTTCACCTGCAAGTGCAAGTATCTTTTCTTCAGGGTTAGAAAGCGTGTGTTCTTTTGAGCGTAAAAGATCTTCAATGTTGTGCTTATAAATCTTAAGTTTTTCATCTGAGGTAATCATCTCAATTAATTTCTTTTCGGGAATACTTAACAATTCCGGTCTGATAAAAGAACTTGCTGCACCAATTTGTGAGTAGAGAGTTTTAACCCGGTCATCCATTGACTGGTATTTATTCACACGGATATCACTATCTTTTGCAAGCATTGCATATAAATAAAGCCGTTCAAGCTTGATTCCAATATCATCGTTAAACTTTAAACAGGATAATAATTCTTGGGGGTTTTTTGCTAAGTTACCTTCAAATTTTTTATATTCCGGTATCTGTTCAATAATCCAGTTAAAATCTTTTTCCCACTCATCATCAGTTTTATAGATGGCAGTTAAGTCCCACTTATATTTATCATCTATATCTTGTCTTTCGGGAATAATTGCTGTCTCAGTTGAGACGTGATGAAATTTGTTGTTGAACATATAATTAAAATTAAGATTCAGAAAAGCAGTGGATTTTTATTAGTAAAAAAGTGCCGGTAAACGGCTGTAAAAGATAAGCAAATTAATAATTATTTGTGAGGTTCGGGAATCATTTAAAGTGTTCGTCTGAACTCGATCTTTAACTTCCCGCTAAAATTTTCCGTTCGTATTCTTATAACACTTGGAACAAATCCATCAAGCAAATCGGAATGAAAAGATACATCTTCAGCAATAAAATAATTAAATCTTTCCCGTTCTTCAACATCATGAACAGTTATGTCTGTATAACCAGATTCATAATCAATAAGTGTGATATTGAAACGTGTCCTTACTGAGTTAAAATATGCGGGGACTGTTAAGTTCATTGAGAATGTTTTTGCGTTGAGCAGGAATGTAAAAGAATTCCTATCCATAATCTGAACCGGATCGTTTACATTCTCAACAAAATTGTCAGGCTCAATTATTTCTTCCCTGCAGGAAAGAAAGATAAATATTAGAGCTGCAATATAAGCAGGATGTTTCAACCTGATGCCTGGTTTGTTTAAGCCTGAGAATTAAAATCTGCAATCATATTAAAAATTAACTGACTAAATATCAACCCCAACTTTGAGAGTTATTTTGAGATAATCCTGTAAATTGACCTGGAAGCCTGAAATTTTCCTTTAAATTTTTCTGAATGTTCTTTTTGAAGACGTGGTGCTTGCTTATCAATATACTGTCGGTATAATTCCAGAGTTTTGAATGAATAATTTATTTGATATGTTGGATCCGCCTCCGGGTGTTCCTGATCAATTAGTTTCTGAATTTCTGAATTTAAAAAATAACCCGTATTCAATACATCATTAATGTGTACTTCTTTCATCCATTTTAACCAGGCTTCCTCTACATCCTGTTCTATAGTTATTGTTACTCTATAAATAAACATCTAATTTTTTTTTGATTTACGGATTTGCCCATTCAGGAAATTTATCTAACCCGAAGATTAAAGTTCCCAAAAAGTAAACAAGCAGACTAATTATTATTACGCCTAAAACATCCAGCAAAAAACCAGTCTTTGCCATTTCAGAAATTTTAATTCTTCCCCCTGCAAAAACAATTGCATTTGGTGGAGTTGCTACAGGAAGCATAAATCCCATTGAAGCAGAAAGTGTTACTGTAAGCATTAGAAGAAGAGGATGCATACCAATTGCAACAGAAAATGAAACAACTATTGGTAAAATTATTTGTGTTAAAGCTGTGTTTGACGTAAGCTCGGATAGGAATGTAACTAACGAAGCAGTAATAATAATAATCAGGATTGGTGATACAGTAGAAAGTCCTTTTAGCTGATGACCAACAAAATCAGAAAGTCCGGATGATGAAAAACCATTTGCAAGTGCAAATCCTCCTCCAAATAAAAGAATAATTGACCAAGGAACTTTTTTAAAAGATTCCTGGTTAAGCAAAAATCTTTTATCAGATCTTGCCGGGATGAGAAATAGAATAAATGCCATCGTAACTGCAATTGTTCCGTCATTAATAAATTCTGAAGTTGGAACCAGATTTGACCAGCCCGGTAAAATCAAAAACCCGAAATCAATATCACTCCTGAAAACCCATAAAAATGCCGTAACTAAAAATATTGTGCTGACTGCTTTTTCCTCGAAAGAATAATTTCCAAGCTTTCGGTATTCACTTTCAATAAAATTTCTTTCAAGCCTGACATCTTTATCAACATTGAACAAAACTTTTGTAAGCAGAATACCGGTAGCAAGAAGCATTATTATTGAAATTGGTACAGCAACAAGCATCCAGCTTCCAAAAGAAATTTCAGGAGCTTTAGGAAAAAAGATTGTGAACATTTTTACCATCACGAGATTTGGCGGTGTTCCGATTAAAGTTGCTATTCCACCCAATGTGCTTGAATATGCAATCGATAAAAGTAAAATCACTGAAAGATTATGAGTTTTTTTCTCTCCGAATTCGTCTTCGAGTTTTTGTATTACAGCTAAACCAATCGGAAGTAACATCAAAGTTGTTGCTGTGTTTGAAATCCACATTGAAATAAGTGAACCAGTCAAAATGAATCCGATGATAATAGATGTCGGACTTCCTCCTAAAATCTTAAGTATTTTTAATGCAATCCTTTTATGCAGCGACCATTCTTCCATTGCGATTGCAATAAGGAAACCTCCGAAGAATAAAAAAATTATCGAGTTCATATAAGAAGTTGCTACATCCTCAGCATTTAATATACCAGTGAATGGAAAAAAAATAAGCGGGATTAAAGATGTTGCTGCAAGTGGAATTGCTTCAGTAATCCACAGAATAGCCATCAGAATAGCTGTTGCAGCCATAATATTTAAATTAGGTTTTGAAGGATCAAAATCTGAAATAGAAATCAGGATAAGAAAAGCAATTACAGCAGTTACAAATCCGATTTTTTTTTGTGTGGCCATGTTTTACTGAATAATTTCAGATTAAAATAATTATTAAAATGAACAGAAGAAATTTTTTGGACGAAATTAATTTTATCTCTGATCAGCATGTTTTGCATTCCGTTATAAATTCAACTAAGTTTGAAATAATTTTTACCAGATATTAAACTACTTGCTAACTGGAAATAAAAAGACCCGTTAACCGTTGTTGTAATCCAATACAATGATTTATTAGATATTTTGAAAAAAGTAAAGCCAGTCATCATAAAAGAAAATTAAAATTGCCGAAAACCCAATTTAATTTGCATCTCTTCCTGGTTAATGAATTTTAAGCTTCATGTTTTCCACAAAGGAAGTATATTTCACACCACTTTATAATAATTATTTGCATCAATAAAAACAGTCATCCTGATTTCAACACTCATTAAACTGAAAAAAATATGAATGAAAAAAACATAACTAACGACAAGGGGAAAATTTTAAATAAATTTCAGTTCTGGAAAAAGAAGGAAAGAAAAAAACCCGAAACTTTCCAGGAAAAATTTGTTGAGTTTTTCAGACAACTTTTTTGGGCGGCAATTGCAGCATTCTTCATAATAACTTTCATTATTCAAAACACAAGAATACCAACAGGATCAATGGAAGATACAATTCTTGTTGGAGATTTTGTCCTTGTAAACAAATTCATCTATGGCTCAGCATCACCAAAGTATATTCCGTTTACAGAAATTGAAATTCCATTTTTTCGATTGCCTGCTTTAAAAGATCCGCAGGCTAAAGATATTGTAGTCTTCGAATATCCTGGTGACAGGGATCAACTGGTAGCTTCTGAAAAAGGAATTAATTATGTTAAAAGATGTATCGGAACTCCGAGTGATACAATTGAAATAAAAGACAAAGTTGTTTTTGTTAATGGAAAAGAATTTTGGATTCCTCCATTCGTTAAATATTACAAAGGAAGATATGGCAGTTATCTGAAACCAGTTCCAAAAGGAATTTCTGAACCACGAATATTTCCGAAAGGTATGCCCTGGAATGAAGACAATTATGGCCCTATAGTAATTCCAAAAAAAGGTTATACAATTTCTCTCAACCAATATAATATTGAACAATGGAGAACAATCATTGACCGTGAACATGGAGAAAAAGTAGTTGAGATAAAGAACGGAATAGTGACTTTAAAAGGAAACGCCGTTTCTTCATATACATTTAAAAAAGATTACTATTTTATGATGGGAGATAACAGGGATGACAGTCTTGACAGCCGATTCTGGGGATTGGTTTCAAGAGATATGGTTGTCGGCCAGGCATTCATTACTCTTTTTTCATGGGATAGGGATATTCCTTTCTCACAAATATTTAAACTTCTCGGTTCAATCCGGATGGATCGGATATTATTATTACTTCACTAAAAAATATTTAGTTCTTTTCCTGCACAACATCTTAGCTTTAAAATTATGGATGTATTAAATATCCCTTATGAAAAGTATAAACTTGCCAATGGACTGGAAACTATCCTTTTCAAAAATAATTCTCTTCCATTCATTGTTATAAATATCTGGTATAAAACCGGTTCAGCAAATGAAGTAAAAGGAAAAACAGGGCTTGCTCATTTATTTGAGCATATGATGTTCCAGGGATCGAAGAATGTTGCTAAAGAAATGCACTTCAGGTATATACAGGAATCGGGCGGAACATTAAATGCTTCCACAAGTTTTGACAGAACAAATTATTTCGAGAAGCTTCCTTCCAATGACTTGGAGCTTGCTCTCTGGCTTGAATCCGACAGGATGGGATTTTTTATTGACGCTCTCAACCAGGAAAAACTGGACAACCAGAAAAGTGTGGTTCTTAATGAACGACTGGAAAGATACGACAACCAGCCTTACGGGCTTGCGTGGGAAAAAATAATTTCTACTTTATATCCACCTGATCACCCTTATAGTTGGTCGACAATCGGTTTTTATAGAGATATAGAAAGTTATACGCTCGATGATGTAAGTTCATTTTTTCAGCAATATTATTCCCCTTCAAATGCATCAATAGTAATTGCCGGAAACTTCGATACTGCAAAAACAAAATCACTTATTGAAAAATATTTTGGAGAACTTGAGAGTAAAAAAATCACTTCTTCACCCGAAGTATCAACTTCGTTTCTAAAAACTATTAAGGAAATGACTTTAGAGGATAAAGTAAATCTTGAGAGGATTTACATTTCCTGGATTACTGAAAAAGCTTACAGCGATGATGATGCTTCACTGGAAATTTTATCCGATGTTTTAAGCGGATCTAAAAATGCGAGGTTAACAAAAAAACTTGTTTACGAACTCGAACTTGCACAGGATGTAAATGCGATGCAGTTTTCAGGTAAGTACGGAGGGCATTTTATGATTGCTGCAACAGCCAAACCTGGCAAATCTCTTGATACAATAAAGGAAATAATATTTAAAGAAATTTCAATATTGGCTGAAGAACAAATTGCTTCGAGAGAACTACAAAGATCAAAGAATGTAATCAAATCAAACTTCGTTTATTCACTGCAGAACATTGATACAGTTGCCGACATGCTAAACCATTATAACTTTTATCTGCATGAACCTAATTCCTTCACATTTGATCTTAACAGGTACACAAAAGTAAATGAAGACGATATACGAAAATCGGTTATAAAATATTTACAAAACAATTTTGTTGATCTGAGAATTGTTCCGGTGAAAAATAATGGCAATTAACAGAAGTAAAAGACCGCAGAGTTCGGGTGATGTAAATTTCAAACTTCCAGTGATTCTGGATTTTGAGTTGAACAACCGGCTCAATATTTACTATTGTGAAAAAAACGATCTTCCGATAGTAAGAATTAATTTTTTAGTGAACAGCGGAAGCAAGTTTGACCCGGTAAAATTCAAAGGTCTTAGCACTTTGCTGACAATGACTATCGATGAAGGAGCTGGAAGTTTAAATGCATTCCAGCTTTCTGATGAGTTTGAAATACTTGGTGCAAATTTTTCTGTTTCCTCTGATCCTGATATTTCTATAATCACACTGCAGGTGTTAACAGAAAATTTTATTGAAGCATTGAAACTTTTCAGCAGTGTGATACTCAAGCCTCACTTGAATGATGATAATTTCAACCTCGAAAAAAGAAAATTGCTTGTCAGGTTGGAGCAGGTTAAGGCTGAACCTGATTACATCGCTGATATTTCATACGAACATTTTTTATTTGGGAATCAAACTGCTTATTCATTTCCTGTGTTGGGATTAGAACAAGATATAAAAAATATTCAGCATCAGGATGTCAGACATTTTTATAAAGAAAAATTTTCGCCTTCAAATTCGTCAATAGTTGTAGTCGGAAATATTGATCGAGATACAATTCAACAAGCATTAAATGAAGTGTTTGGAAACTGGAAAAATGATTCGTCAACACGAATACCAGAGTTCAATCTCCAAAAATTTCCTAAGAATATTTATATTATTAATAAAGAAGATGCTGTTCAAACCGAAATCAGGATAGGGCATCTGACATCAAAAAGAAATGACAAGGATTTTTTTCAAAAACAAATAATGAACCTGGTTTTTGGCGGACAATTTTCGAGCAGATTAAATCTTAACCTGAGAGAAAAAAACGGATACACCTATGGTATACATTCAAGCTTTAGTTATTTTAAAGAAGCAGGATATTTTTCGGTCTCAACATCTGTTGATTCAGAAAACACAACAAATGCACTGAAAGAAATCTTTTCAGAAATCACTAAGATCAGAGAAGGGATTACAGAAGACGAATTGAGATTTGCTCAATCATCCTTAACGAAAAAATTTCCATTAAATTTTGAAACTTATAGACAGATATCTCTGAATATCAGAAATAAAATATTTCACAGCCTGCCAGATGATTACTATGAATCTTACGTTGATAATATAAATTCAATCAGCAGAGATGATGTGAACAAGACGGCTGGTGATTCAATTCAACCTGATGCGCTTATTACTGTGCTTGTGGGAGATTCAAAAAAAATATTAAAGCAATTGGTGAGGGAAGAATTTGGTGAAGTAACTTCAATCGGATATGATGATATTTTTATTCACTAATAGGAGATGAATCAAAATTATCAATGATCAAACTGCTGTTGATTATTCTGTATCCTTTCTTATAAAATTTTTTCATCTCTGGATTTATTTTCTCATAATTTTCTTTTTCGAATAAAAAAACGTTCAATCCATTGTTGCCGGGATTTTCCATCCTCCTGCTAAAATCAGTCAACAGATCTTCATCTTCATTGAGAAAAATAAAATCTGACAAACGGAATAATTTAATTTTTCTTTTAGCCAGCTCATCGGATAAAATTTTATGATTTGTCGAATTATAGAATTTGGAATTATCATCGATTACAAAAAATGTTGCGTTTGAAAAATCGATAACTAATGTTTTTAAAACAGATAGAATTCTTTGTACTGAATAACCAGTACCAAGCATGTATTTCTGTTCTTCTATCTCATCATCGATCAGGAGTGAATATTCCTTCCTGTTATTTTTGATGTAATCAACTGAATGAAGATAGTTACTTTTAGGTCTGATAAGAAAATTTAATGAGGATACCGATTCAATTAAAATCGAATCCTTCAATTCATCGAATTCAATATCATTGATAATAATGGCAAAATACTCTTTAACTCTTGATACATTTTTTGAATAATCAAATTCGGAAAACAAGACAGCAGAATTTTTATTCCTGATTACCAAAGTTGACTTTCCACCCTTATTTTTCTCAACAGATTCGATCAGCAGACTGTCTTCTCCGAAATTATTAAACACATCCTGTAAGATTTCCGGAATTGAAAGATCTTTTGGGACTTGAACCTTAAAACTTGGAACAAGCAAGCCAGATAATTTATCTTTTACTTTGGTTTCCGTAATCAGTTTTTCTTCAATTCCAAAACTGAAAATGATATTTTTAAATCGTTGTCCTGCTTCTTCTGAATTAATTTCACTTCCATTATTATTTTGTGAGAATAAAGTATTCTTCAGGACAAGATTAATTAATATAAGAAATACAGCCAGTCCGAATAAAAACAGAAGTAATTTACGCCGATGAAATGGAGAAGATAAATTCAATTGCTTGATCTGATTTACCTAACGATTTTTGAATTGTGGTTTTCTTTTTTCAAGGAAAGCAGATGTTCCTTCTTTAAAATCTTCAGTACCGCAGACAAGTGCAAATAAACTTGATTCATAAGCTAGCCCTTCTCTGAGAGAAATATTTTCAAATGCCTGAATAGCTTTTATTGCAAATCGAATTGCATGCTGACCTTTAGAAGAAATTTTTTCAGCAAGCTCAATTGTTTTCTGGATTAGTTCAGCTTGAGAAAAAATTTTATTAACAAGTCCAAGCCGGTACGCTTCATCCGCATTGATCATATCACCCGTTAAAATCAACTCCAAAGCTCTTGAAGAATTTATAAGTCTTGCCAGTCTTTGTGTACCTCCATAACCGGGAATTATTCCTAGATTGATTTCAGGCTGACCGAACTTTGCATTCTCTGCTGCCAATCTGATATGACAAGCTAAAGCCAATTCGCATCCACCACCGAGTGCAAAACCATTGACAGCAGCTATTACAGGTTTATCAAGAGTTTCAATCATTCTGAAAACTCCGGTACCTTTTTCCGAAAATTCTTTTGCGGAAAGTACATCAAGTTTATTGAGCTCGGAAATATCAGCTCCGGCTACAAACGATTTCTCACCGCTTCCTGTTATAACAACTACAAAAACATTATCATCATTCTTTATTGAATTAAAAGCGTTTTCAAGTTCATCAATAGTAAGCCCGTTCAAAGCATTAAGCTTATCAGGACGATTGATGGTAATCAGCGCTGTATGATTTTTTATTTCAAGGAGAATGTTTTTATAATTCATACTGACCTGTTAAAAGTTTATAAATAATGGAAGTCTTACACTAAGATTAAAAGATAAATACTGGTTCGAGTCATAATAAGTATAGTTTGCCATGATTTCCATAATAAACATAGATAAACCAATTCCTGCAGTTCCACCAAACTTCCAGAATTCATCATTATAATTGCTTCTGCCTGAACCTGCTTTAAATTCATTCAACACCTTGAAATAAGTATAAGATGCAGAACCTTCAATGACCGGGATAAGCAGTACGATGCTCTCAACAAGCGGACTGAAGTAATACCTGATTCCAAGTGACACAGGAATTATTGTAGTTGAATAATTGGAATAATCTGTCTGCTGATAAAAATCTGTTGAGCCGGGGAATTGTTCATATCCAATTCTTGCAAAAAGAAAAAACGGAAGATGGTCACTATCGGTATATGATGTTTCAATATTTAATCCGTAACCTAAATCGGTTGAATTAGCAAATTGCCCCAATGGAAGACGAGCACCAACTCCTGCTGAAAGAAAAACGCCGACAGCTTTGCTCGCAGGAAGATCGCCTGCAAAACAAATTCCCTGCAAAGTCAGAATTAATGCAAGATAATATTTACCTGTGTTTTTTATCATGGCAATACAAGCTTAAAAAAAATAAAATACAGGAGATGAAAAATATTATTTAGGATCAGATGAATTAAGCAATTCAGTTCCGACACCATATTTTTTTACCAGGGTTCCTCCACGGATTCCTGTTTGATAAACTAGAAAAATTAATGTTGCTGCAAACAGAATAAATAAATATTTCGCAATCCCGACGAATTTTTTTTTCAGGACTAAATAAATTCTAAAACTACAGACTAAAAATGATGACCACATTAAATATGTTGCGAAAGTCTGGTGTTCATTTAATAAAGCTTTACTTTCTTCTGTCCAATATTCAAATTGTTCAAATGCCTGGTTACCTGTTAACACAGCCAAGAATGCAGTTACAACACCAATACTTAGAATAAGCAAAGCTGCGTTTGAAACAAATTCTTTTTTGCTAATTATGCCAACTATCTCAAGAATCGAATATGTTACGATCAATGCTATCGGGAAATGAACTACATTTGGATGAAGACCGACAAGAAAATTTGTTTCCAACTAACTGAACCTCTTAATTTCATTTTCCAACAGTAAAATTCCTAGCTTCCATTTAACAACGTATTTAAATTTTAAAGCTTTCATATAAAGTTCAGTACTTTACTTTGAATAAGAATAGTCCTTTTGCTGGAACAGCATCTGCAGCTGAATCTCTATTCTTAGAGTTGAAAATTTCTTCCAGGTATTTAATTCCTTCTTCCATTGAACTGGCTTTAAGTAAAGAACCTGCAATTGTTCTGACCATTCCATATAAAAATCTGTTTGCTTCTATATAAAAGATAACTAAGTTTTTTTCCTTACGCCAACGAGCTTCATAAACTTCACAAATTTTATTCTGAACGTCCGGATTATTTTTACTGAAGGATGTAAAATCTTTGCTGCCGAAAAAAACTTTTGATAAACTATTAAGCTTTTGTATATCAAATCCTGAGAAAAGAGTAAACGAATACCTGTTATAGAATGGAGATTTCTGATTTGAAAATAAATAAATATAAACTCTTTTTTTTGCGTTGAACCGGGAATGAAAATTTATTTCAACAGGTTCGATCAGAGTCACTGAAATATCGTTAGGTAAAACTGAGTTTAAAGAATATTTGAATTTGAACAAATCAAGTTCTGTATCAGAAACAAAATTTGCAACCTGACCAAGCGCATGAACTCCTGCATCTGTACGACCAGCTCCAATAAGATTTATTTCTTGCCTAAGAATTTGATTTATTGAATTTGTTATTACTTCCTGAATTGATTTAGCATTCTGCTGAAATTGCCAGCCTGAATAATTTGTGCCATCATATTGAATTGTAAGCTTGTAGTTGAACTTTGATAATGTCATAGAGAAATAATTCTTACTTCACTCTAAAAATATTTTCAACAAAAACCAGAAAGGATTATTTAACATACACAGTTTTAATATTCACAAACTCTCTTATCCCGAATAAGGAAAGCTCCCTTCCATAACCAGATTCTTTAATTCCACCGAAGGGTAATCTTGGATCAGATTTTACAGATGCATTAATGAAGCAGCTTCCGACTTCTAATTTTTCTTTAGCTATTTTTTCTCCTTTGTTCCGATCTGAAGTAAATATAGCTGCACCCAGACCAAATATAGAATCGTTAGCTGCTTTTATTGCTTCTTGTTCATCTTTCACTTTTATTAATGCAGCAACAGGTCCGAATAATTCTTCATCGTAAGCAGGCATTCCTTTCTTGACTTCAGAAAGTATTGTAGGAGGATAATAAGCACCTTCTGAATCAGGAATAATTCCGCCAAGTAAAAGTTTTGCACCAAGTTTAATACACTTTTCAACCTGCTGATGCAATTCATTTCTTAAAGAAATGCTTGCCTGTGGACCAATATGATTTGATTCATTAAATGGATCTCCCATTTTTTTCAATTTCATCTTGTCAACAAAAAGTCTTTCAAATTGATCATAAACCTTTTCAACAACGATAAATCTTTTTGCAGCAATACAACTTTGTCCGCCATTTATTAATCTTGCATTAACACAAGTATCTGCAGCCAATTCCAGATCAGCATCATCAAGGACGATATACGGATCGCTTCCTCCTAATTCCATTACAGTTTTTTTCAAGACTGAGCCTGCAATTTTTGCAACAGATTTTCCTGCTTGAACACTTCCCGTCAATGTAACAGCTTTGATATGCTCATTCTTTATCACATCTTCAACTTGTGAAGACGGAAGCAAAATAGTTCTGAAAATATTTTCAGGAAACCCAGCTTCACTGAATACTTCCTCGATTGCAAGT
>JANWIS010000153.1 GCA_025449775.1 Ignavibacteriaceae bacterium | reverse complement strand
ATTCAGTTGTCAAAGGTTGATCGGTAAAAACATCTACGGAAAAGCCAAGATCCTTTAACAATTCAGGAATTTTATCTCCTGAGCCCAATATATATGCAACTTTACTAAACGGCAATTTTTGTAAATCGAGTTTTAAAATTTTAGCTGAAGCTTCCGGCAGCATTGTTTGTGTTTGTATATGCGGATAATCTAATGTTATTATTCCATTGGATAAAATTTTATTCGCGATTTCAATTTGTGCTTTGATGTTTGAGGTGATCGAATTACCGTTTGAGTTTATTAAAAATTTAAATTCTTTTTCTTCCCCTTTATTGACAAAAGAAATATCATAAAATTCAGGAGTTACTTCCCAGTTATCATCAGATACCAGCCTGATTTTCCCATTTATATTTTCTTTATTACTTTTTGCAAACACAGTTATCTCTTTGACTTCACCATTTTTCATTAAGTATAAATCTTTTTCAAAATTGACGACAACTTCCGGAACTATTTCGATTCGTTTATAGAGTTCACCTTTAACCGGATCAACATCTTTGAAAAAGACAGGAGTTTTAAATTCTATCTTCGATCCTTCGTACTCAACTTTAAATGAAGCATAAACTGGAAAATCTGTATTTGCTTGACCAATCAATTGTTGGTCGCTGACCTTGTAAATATCGGAATGACTTTCCTCTGCAAGCCAGTAAGGTTGCGTATAACTGTGATTTTCCGGGATAGATATTTTTCTGTCAATATAAATCATTGATCCATTTAAAAGTGAAGAGTTCAATGAAGAATCGGTTTGCTGGTAATCGATAGTAATCGATTTAAGAGTCAATGGTACATCAGAACGATTAACTATTCCTGCTTTCACATTAGTCACACTTCCTGGTGACAAAAGATTTTCCTGAGTTATTGCTTCAATCCATATTCCCATACACGATGATATTATACGAAGCAATTCTTTACCTTTAACATTTACCCAATATACATCTTCAAGTTTCATCATTTCATTATACGCTTTGATGAGTACAGGAATTATCTTCCCGGGATTTTCAATATCAAATTCCTGTTCTGCTTTGGATAAAAGTTCAGAAACTTTTTCACTTCCAGCTACTCTGTTCCAACTCAAATCAATTCCGTTGAATAACTCATCCCGTCCAACCTCACCATCGATGTTTAAAAAGAAGTTGTAATAATTTTCTCTTCTGCCGGAATCACCGAATCCCTGGCTTTTGTGCATTGTTCTGCTGTCGGCAGAAATTTCAGTATAAGATTTTCCGAATAATCGGTTGTACTCACCAAAATTTATTTTAATAATTGTATCAGTGCTTATTCCCATCGAGGTTAATGCAGGAGCCCAGGCATTCCAGTAAATACTTTTTGGTTGCCATGGTTCAACATACTTTAGCTGTTCGGGGAACGAGTTCTGATCATTTGAAAGATTAAATGCTTCCACTGCTAATATTGCTGAAGCTGTATGATGACCATGAGTCCCGAGTCCAGTTGTCGGAAACCTGGTAACAATAACATCAGGTCTGAATTTTCTTATAACCCAAACAACATCGGAGAGAATTTCATTTCTGCCCCATTTACTAAGAGTTTCTTCGGGAGTTTTTGAGTATCCAAAATCAACTGCTCTTGTAAAAAATTGTTCAGCTCCATCGATGTTTCTGGCTTGCAGTAATTCTTCCGTCCTGATTACACCTAATAAATCTCCCTGCTCATCACCGATAAGATTTTGTCCGCCATCACCTCTGGTAAGTGAAAGATAACCGGTTCTTAATTTCTTTCCATAATTAAAGTACGTGAGGAATTGTGTATTCTCATCATCAGGATGAGCAGCAATATAAAGGACCGTTCCGAGTACATTCAGTTTTTGCAGTGAGAGTTTTATTTCCGATGAATTGAGACACTCTTTCGGCTGGCTAAAGATTGAAAGTGTTGACAGAACTGTGATGATTAAAAATATTCTGAGCATGCAATAAAATTTTTATTTAACCATAATTTTAACAGAAGTATTGTAAAATTTAATGAATACATCCGACAATACAATACAAATATCATAACAGAGATTTTATTTGTGATGAACCATACAAAATCACTTTGAACGGTTGAATGACGATTTACTTTTTATAATTCATTCCAATTAATTGATGAAAAGGATTAAGTCGGTGGATTTACGGACGAACAAATATTATAATTTATTATATTTACAAAGTCTTACAGTAAAATGTTACTCCCGATGATGATCGAAATAAGAAATGTAAAATTAGGCTCCGGACTTCCATTTGCTTTAATAGCTGGACCTTGTGTTGTCGAAAATGAAAAAATAACATTGCAAACTGCAGAACAAATAAAAAAGATCACATCAAACCTTCATTTACCATTTATCTTTAAATCGAGCTATAAAAAAGCTAACAGGACAAGCATCAATTCATTTAAAGGGATGGATGATTCTTTGGCTATCAGGATATTAAATAAAGTGCGTGAAGAATTTGAACTGCCTGTAATGACCGATGTTCATTCGGTTGAAGAAATTTCTAAAGTGGTTGATTGTGCAGATGCACTCCAGATCCCTGCGTTTTTATGCAGGCAAACCGAACTTTTAATTGCTGCCGGAGAAAGTGGGAAAATAGTTAATGTAAAGAAGGGACAATTTCTCCCGCCAGAAGATATGAAGCATGTAATTGGAAAAATTGAATCAACTGGTAACAAAAAAATTTTACTCACTGAACGAGGTTCAACTTTTGGATATAATGATTTAATTGTTGATATGCGATCTCTCATTATTATGAAAGAGTTTGGCTATCCGGTTGTAATGGATGCAACTCATTCGGTTCAGCGTCCGGGAAGCGATGGTAAAACAGGCGGCAAACCGGAATTTATTAAACCTTTATCAAAAGCTGCTACAGCAATAGGAATAGATGCTTTGTTCCTGGAAGTTCATCCTGATCCTGCAAATGCATTGAGTGATTCTGAAAGCCAATTAAAGTTAAGTGAGCTTGAAAATCTTTTAATAGAAGTAAGTGCAATTGATTCAGTCATTAAAAAATTCTGAAAATATTTTTCTAACCAATTAAAAACTAAGGACGAACTTGGCAGATAACGAAATAATAAAGACAGGAAAGAATGTTATAAGAATTGAAGCTGGAGCTGTTGCTAATCTTGCATCAAGCATCAATGATGATTTTGTAAAAGCAGTGGAAGTTATTTATGAATCGACTGGAAGAGTTGTCTTAACAGGAATGGGTAAATCAGGACTCATAGCACGAAAAATTGTTGCCACTTTAAATTCAACTGGAACAGCTGCGATATATATGCATCCGACTGATGCTCTTCATGGTGATCTTGGAATGGTCAGAAAAGAAGATGTTGTGATTATTATTTCTAAAAGTGGTTCTACGGATGAAATCGAAAAACTTATCCCAATGTTTAAAAGACTTGGTTTAAAACTAATAACAATGTCTGGAAATCCTGAATCACAGTTTGTAAAAAAATGTGATATCTTTCTAAACATCAGTGTCGCAGAAGAAGCTTGTCCGCACGATCTTGCACCAACTTCTTCAACAACTGCTGCTCTTGTTATGGGTGATGCATTATCAGTAGCACTGCTTCAGAAAAGAGGATTTACTGCAGAAGATTTTGCACTTCTTCACCCCGGTGGAAGTCTTGGCAAAAGGTTATCATTAAGGATTGATGAAATAATGACTAAAGGTGAAGGAATTCCTGTTGTAAAAGAAAATGCTACGATTAAGGATATAATTATTGAAATGACAAGTAAAAGATTTGGAACTACCTGTGTAATTAATAATGATGACAGACTAAGCGGTATAATTACTGATGGAGATTTGCGGAGACTCCTTGAAAAAACTTTAGATATCAAACATCTTATTGCAACCGATATAATGTCCAAAAATCCAAAAGTAATTGAAAAAGATTTTCTAGCTTCATTTGCACTTCAGCATATGGAGAATCATAAAATCACATCTCTTATTGTTGTTGATAAATTAAAAAAACCGATTGGGATATTGCATCTTCACGATCTTGTAAATCTCGGATTGCAAAGCAGATGAGATTTTTATATGTCATCCCGATAATGATCGTTATTGTTGGCTGCAATAAAGGAGATGTTAAACCACACATTGATGAAACTTTAATCGGCAGAGAACTTCCTGCTCAAGAAAGCTGGAACTCTACTGTTTTGTTTACTGATTCGGGACAGACAAAAGCGGTTTTATATTCAGGCCATCTTCAAATGTTTGACGAGCGGAAGGAAACTATTCTTGATGACGGTTTGAAAGTAGAATTTTTTAATTCTTTTGAAATTAAAACCACCACCCTCACATCAAAACGTGGAAGAGTTGACGAGCGGACAAATGACCTGTTTGCAATTGATAGTGTTGTGGCAGTTAACGATAGCGGAATCGTTGTTAAAACAGATGAGCTTGTATGGCGGAATAAAGACAAAAAAATTGTTTCAAATAAATTTGTTACCATTGATTCACCTCAGGAACATATTGAAGGTTTTGGTTTTGAATCGGATCAGCACTTAAGGAATTACGTAATTTATAATATCACTTATATAACCAGGGCTGATAAAAATTAATGCTGAGGTTATCATATCTGCCAATATGCTTTTTTATTTTTTTAACAACCATCAAACCTCAGAGCGAAGGGGAGATGATAACAGTTATTGGCGATAATCTTTTTGGTAAAGTAGTTGGCGGTGAATCAGTTCGTGAAATAGTTGGAAATGTAAAACTGATCCAGGGAAATGTTGTTGTCACTTGCAATCGGGCTATACAATATCTTGCCAGGAATGAAGCCGAATTGATTGGTAATGTAATTGCAATCCAGGATAGTCTCACTCTTAAAACTGAACGCGGATTTTATTTTGGAGATCTTAAAAAAACTAAAAGCACTTCAGGAGTTATTCTTGATGACACAAAAGTTATTCTTACAGCCGACAGTGGTGAATATTATTTTGATGAATCGCGTGCATTTTTTCAATCGAATGTGAATCTGGTAGATTCTTCCACAACTCTTCTGTCAGATGAACTAACTTACTTCCGCAACATTGATAAATCAATAGCCGTTGGGAATGTGACAATAAACGATGGTAGTAATATCATCAAAGCAGACACTCTTGTTCATCTGCGTAAAAATAAATACAGCATTGCAGATGGAAATGTGAGCATTAAAAATGTTGCTGATAATATAACCATCTTTGGTTCACATCTTGAAGATGATGGAATAAAAAAATATACGATTATAAATGAAGACCCTCTTTTAATGCAAATTGATACGTCTTACTTTGCAGAAAACGATTCGTCTGACGAAATCACGATCGATACCCTGTTCATCAAAAGTAAAATTATGGAAGGCATCAGAGACAACGAAAATCTTTTTAAAGCAATTGACTCGGTAAAAATTCTAAGAGGTAATTTTGCATCGCTGAATAACCTGACAACATATTATCGGTCAGATGAAAAAATTATCACGGATATTTTAAGTGAAGGTTCTGAAAAACCGGTTATGTGGTATGAGAATTCACAATTAACTGGCGATTCAATTACAATTTATCTCAATGATGGTCAGATTGATATCCTCGATGTTAATGGAAATTCATTTATGCTTTCACAGAATAAAACTTTTGCTGAAAGATTTGACCAGACTTCATCAGACAGTGTGAAATTTTATTTTACTGAAAATGAATTACAGAAAGCAGATTTTGAAGGACGAGTGCAATCCATTTATTATTTATTTGATGAAGAAACTCCAAATGGTGTTGTAAAATCGACGGCTCACAAAGCAATAATTTTATTTGAAGAAAATGAAGTTGACGTAGTGAAATTGTATGGTTCTCCAACCAGTGAATATCATCCTGAAGCAAAAGTAGAAGGTTTAGAAAGAACTTTCACTTTAACTAAATTTGTTCTGCATGAAAATCGTCCTCTTAAAAAAGAATTTATTTTAAATCGAAAATAAATATGGCAACTACGCTCAGAAGTGATTCATTAATAAAAAGCTACAAAAAAAGAAAAGTAGTAAATAAAGCATCGGTTCAGGTTTCTAAAGGTGAGATCGTGGGACTTTTGGGTCCAAACGGCGCCGGAAAAACCACCACATTTTACATGTTAACAGGAATGATTAAACCCGATGCAGGAAGAGTTTTTCTTGATGATGAAGAAATCACAAAAGTCCCGATGTATAAAAGAGCAAAAATGGGTATCGGTTATCTTCCGCAGGAAGCATCAATTTTCAGAAGACTGACGGTTGAAGAAAATCTTTTAGCAGTTCTCGAAATGACAACCCTCGATAAAAATGCAAGAGAGGAAAAATGTGAGAAACTTCTTAATGAGCTATCAATTAATAATATCAGAAAGAGTAAAGGATTTCAACTTAGTGGTGGAGAAAGAAGAAGAACTGAAATTGCAAGAGCACTTGCCACCGATCCTAGTTTCATTCTGCTTGATGAACCTTTTGCCGGTATTGATCCAATTGCTGTTGAAGACATTATGGTTATAGTCGCAAATCTTAAGAATAGGGGAATAGGAATCCTTATAACTGATCACAATGTTCATGAAACTCTAAGCATAGTTGATAATGCTTATATCCTTATTGACGGAGTAATTTTTAAACAAGGTAAAGCAAACGAACTTGCAAGTGATGAAGCAGTAAAAAGATTATACCTTGGTGAGAAGTTTAGACTTGATAGATATTCCTGATCTGAACAAATTTTTTTTCAGCCTCTATTATGTTTTCAGGTTTTCCCAGATCGATCCAGTAATCATCGTCGTGTAAAAATCCTTTAATGGGTTCTTTTTCTGCCGCCGATAAATAAAATTCCACTAGTGAAAAAATATCTTTATCTGGAAAATATTTGAAGAGTGAAGGATCAATAATCTGAATTCCACTGAATGAATATGGAACGAGATCAGTTCCATCTTTTCTTGCGATTTTCTTCTCACCGGTTTTTTCATTCATCCAACCGGATAAAATTTCATTCTTACTGAACAAAAATTTCCTGGAAGAATTTCTTTGACTTATTGCCAAAGTAGTAGGGTTACCGGATGACTTGTGAAGATTCATTAATTTTTTCAGACTTATATCCGAAAGGATATCAACATTCTGAACAAGAAATGGATTTCCATCAGAAAAAAAATGAGAAGCTTTTTTTAATCCACCACCTGTGTCAAGCAGTTTTTGACTTTCATCAGAGATTGAAATATCGGTGTCAAAGAAGTTATTTTGAGCAAGGTGATCTTTTACTTGCTCAGCAAAGTGATGCACATTAATAACAATTTTGTTGAATCCTTCCGATCGCAATTTCCTGATTTGAAGCTCAAGAACTGTAAATCCCTTAATTTTTATTAATGCTTTTGGAATTGAATTTGTTAGCGGTTTCAATCTTGTTCCTAATCCTGCAGCAAGAATCATCGCACGCATTATTTAAATTCCGGATGTTTTAGCTTTGTATGATTAACTTCGATCAGAACATTAAACTTTTCTTTGAGATGCTTT
>JANWIS010000152.1 GCA_025449775.1 Ignavibacteriaceae bacterium | reverse complement strand
GTTGACTGGAAATATCTTCCACCGAGAATAGCTTCACAAACAGTCGTTGCTTCTGAAGTTGAAGGCGGCTGAGTTGGATCCATCCACATTGTTACATCTGCCTTCCACTTTCCGACTTTGCTTGCAAGCACTTCATGCATTGCACCCGGAGTCATATAGTCCTGCCATGCTTTCATCATTTCTTCATTCATTGCATGGTCATCCTGTGCAATAAGAGAATCAATGGAAACAGCAAGTAATAGAACTGTTACCAGGATAAAAAAGTTTTTCATAGAACCTCCGTTAAATTATATATTATTTTTTGTAGGAACTTTATTTAATTGATACGAACTTTTATAACAAGCTTTTTAACGTATGAATCCAGCTTCTGATGATTACCGGTATTTATTCCGGGCATATGGGCATCAGCCGGGAAGAAGATTGCGAACATTCCTTCTTCGACTTTTGTAAACAATTTTTCTCCTTTGAAAAATATAATATCATTTTCATCCTTATACTGCTCTAAAATTTCTAACCCGTCAATTGGAATATAACCCATCATCTCTTCGCCCTTAATGACGTACTGAACATCAATATATTTCCTGTGTGCTTCAAGCTTTCCTTCCGATTCAGGTTTTGTTTTGTACTCGCTTATCAAAGCAAAAATATTATTTCCTTCAATTTCATATTTGCCCGAGCTAATATTTATTAAATCCGTCTTCTGAATATAGTTGAATGCTTGGTTTATTCTTTCGCCGAGGTTTTTATAAATATTTGCATTATCAATTTTATCAATTATCATATCTTCAAAAAAATTCTTTGGATGATTTACATTTCCTTTTCAGCGTACAAAATTTTATCCTCCTGGAAATGAGCAATCAACTTATGTTCTTTACTGATAAGTACAATCCCTGGATCATCGTGTGGTTCACCAATTCGGGTGTGAACGGATTTTAATCCGCCGAGATATTTTCTAGCATCGCATAAATAAACCATATCACCGATTTCAGCATTCATCTTTTTCATATCTTCATTGGAAAGATTGATCACATCTTCATCGTCTTTTCTTAATCTCCACATCACATGAACTTTTTGTCCTTCCCGGTCATTTACCTTTCCACCTTTAAAATTTTCTTTCGCTTTTTTAAGTGACCAGATGGTTAATCCTTCAAGATGAACACTCGGATCGAACTTGATATAATAAGCTGCTGCTATAGAAGTAAAAATTGTAAGCAGAATAGTTGCAGGTAATAACACTGCTAACAGACCGACATTAAACCAGATCATCAGAAGAAACACAACTATCAGAACTATCATAGTATCTATAATTAATTTATGGCTTTTGCTTCTTCTAATTTGATCCGAAGTTTTTAGTATTAATGGCTGAAGATATGTTACAAGAACTCCGATCCCGACACATACGAATGTATTATAGAGCGCAGCGATATATGTATAAGGATGAACAGGATCGAGAGCAGTTCCGTGAGCAAATGGCGCAACTAAAATGCCTGGATATCTTGCACCAAGAATCATCAATGAAGAACCCCCCAAAAATGTACCGAGAACTCCGGCAGGAGTAAATCTTTTCCAGAACACACCGAGAAATATTGCTGTTACAAGCGGAGGAGTTAAAGTTGAATGAAAATATCCATGAGCTTCGTAAACAGTAGGGTACTGGTTGAACGGAATTGTTGCAACTATTCCAACAATAGTAAAAAGAATGGAAGCCAGCCGTGCTGCACCAAGTTCTTTTTTTGATTCAACATCTTCGGCAGCCAATCGCCTCTTTATTAATTTTTTTAACGGACGATGAACATCATTTATATAAACTGCAGCAATTGCATTTATTAATGAATCAACTGTGGAAAGTAATGTTGCAGTTAAAGCAGCCAGAACAAAACCAAAAACACCTTCGCTTGCAATGATATGTGTAACTGCAATAAAAACTTCATCAGGATTTACATTTGGATTAAGTTGTGCCGGGTTCATTTCAATTAATGCTTTTCCAATCCATCCTGCACTTCCAACAACTAGTGCAGAAACAGGAAGCATAAACAAAACATTAAATGCAGCAGCTTTCCTTCCTTCATTTACACTTTTTGCTGACATAAAACGCATCAGCAAACCCATGTTCATAAATAAAAATCCAACTGATCCGGCAACACCATCCTGCCAGAAAATTCCAACGAAATTAAAATCAGGTGGAGAATTAAAATCAGCAAGCGGAAGTCTCCAGGTTTCAGGAAGTAAATGCCAGAATGCATCGAAACCGCCAACGTAGCTTACTCCCATTATAAAAATAAGAACACCTGTTGCTAGGAGTATTCCACCTTGAAGTAAATCTGTAAAGATGACAGCAGTCTGTCCTCCGAATGTTGTGTACACTCCGGTAATAAAAGCGATTACTACAATCACTCCCATTAAAGTCACAGGAATAGTAATTCCAAGAAGTGAAAATGATTCCGGTAAAAGCGGAGTAAAAACTTTTCCAAGTGTTAGCAGACCTATGCCGAGATAACCGATCATATATAAAAGTTGAAAGACGGTTGCAATTAATCTTACAGTCGGACTGAATCTTTTTTCAAAATATTCCGGGATAGATCTGATTTTTGTATAAACCACAATCGGCAGCCAGCCGAATAAAAAGAAAGGAACAAAAAACCAGTCGTTCATATAAGTCATTGTTGATGAAAGACCGTACTCAAATCCTTTAGCAGAATATTTTACAAAGCTGTGGCTTCCAACTCCTGTTGCAACAATTGAAACTGTGATCAGCCACCATGCAAATCTTCTTCCTCCGAAAAAGAAATCGTTTGTGCTTCTGTTGTATTTTGCAAAGTAACTTCCGAAAAGCATAATGCCGAGGAAGTAAGCGATCATTACTATCCAGTCAGTGGCAGTTCCAAGTCCGTGTAATGATTCCATAAATTATTCTACAGGTAAAGAGCTGTAAGTATTAGGATGGTGTGAATTATCATAAAGTAGAAGTATCCGAATATTAAAACTTTCCTCCATTTGCGATGAGATTTTCTTTGAGGATTAAGGCTTTTGGATTTGTGGATTATAAACATTCCTGCAGCAAAAAAAAGACCGCCGAATGTATATAAATAAATGAATGGAAGCCAGGTATTTGAAAACGGAGGCATAGCCGAATATCCCGTCAGTGTTTAAGATAATTTTTAAAAACTTTGAAAAATTAATCGGCTGATACCTTACTTCCTAATTAAATTTTTATTTTGATATTAATAATGAAGATGAATGACCTCTTAAAGCGAAATTAATTATATTTGCTGAAAATATTGGAGAGAAAATGTCAAAAAATCCATCATTCGATATAGTTTCTGAAATTGATTTCCAGGAAGTGGATAATGCACTTAACCAGGCAATCAAAGAAATCCATCAAAGATATGATTTGAAAGATTCGGCAACAGAGCTTGAGCTGAATAAAAAAGATAAATTTATAAACCTGAACACAAAAGACGATTACTCGCGCAAACAGTCAATAGATATTCTTCAGACAAGATTTATAAAGAGAGGTTTATCAATAAAAGTTATGAAGCCTGATGAACCCGAAACAGCAGCAAGCGGACGGCTTAAGCAGAAAATTAATTTGCAGAGCGGAATTTCAAAAGACAATGCAAAGCAGATTACGAAGATGATTAAAGATCTAGGCTTAAAAGTTAATTCACAGATAATGGATGAAAGAATTAGAGTTCAGGGAGCTAAGAAAGATGAGCTTCAGGTAGTTATCCAAAAAGTGAAAGAAGCCGAGCTTGATTTTCCTGTTCAGTTTGTTAATTACCAGTGATGTGATTTTCATCAATACTCATTTATTTGACCAATAAACTTTATACTTCGTTTATATTTTAACAGTAGTTCTAATCTGGATTTATCTTGCTTCTCGATTGGACATAAATTATTTTGTTTTAGAAATAGTTGAGGAATATTTATGAAAAGTTTATTAGTTATTTTTTTTACACTGACTTTGCTAAACACAGGATGTTCACAGAGTGATGAAGAAAAAAACAGCAACTCTCAAGGATCAGAAAGGAAACAAACTGAAATGAATACCACGAGCGAAGACAAAAAATTCCAGAAACCAAGTGATGAAGAGCTTAAGAAAATGTTGACGGATGAACAGTATAAAGTCACGCAATGCGAAGGAACTGAGTTTGCTTTTAAAAATGAATACTGGGACAATCATCGTGCAGGAATTTATGTTGATATAGTCTCCGGAGAACCTCTGTTCAGCTCCAAAGATAAATTTGATTCCGGAACAGGCTGGCCAAGCTTTACAAAACCAATTGACTCGAAAAATGTATTGAAAAAAGAAGATAACTCGTACGGAATGATTAGAGTTGAAGTGCGAAGCAAAGAAGGAGATTCACATCTTGGTCACGTGTTCGATGATGGACCTGATGAAACCGGATTAAGATACTGCATTAACTCAGCATCACTCAGATTTATTCCTAAAGAGAAAATGAAAGAAGAAGGTTACGGGGAATTTTTATCATTAGTTGAGTGAAGATCAATTTTAGCCGTCATAAAAATATGGCGGTTTTAAAAATCAAACTGCAATAAGATGTGGCTTTGCAGTAGATTTTAAATATGCATTCTGATCATGGTTTATTGCCCCTTCAGGTAACCACTTCCATAAAGATCCAAGATCCTTTTTGATTTTACTGATATAATACTCAGGTACTTCATCGGTCTCCTGTTCAAAAAACATTCTGAATTTTTTATCAGTCTCCAATAATTTTTTTACTTTAGTAAAGTGACTTATTCTTCCATAACCTTCCGTCGATACTGCACGAACCACATTCATCCAGCCGGGAATAGAAAATTTATTCGACTGAAATCTTTTTGCAATTGCTCTCGGAGAAAATGTATATCGTGTTAAATCAATTACTTTATCATAGAATTCAGGGAAGGAATAATTTTTAGTTGTTATGTTCATTGCTGCATTGTTATCAAGAAAATGAAATGGAAAACCGATAACACGATTTTGCGATTGATATTCCAGGTTTAACGGAGCTGCTGCACCAAATGCTGAAAGTAATGAGTATCCCGGAAACGCACCGGGAGAAAGATCAATAAATTTTTTAGTCAGCTCAAATGGTTCCTGTCCTACATCGGTGTCTAAACCTAAAACAAAGTTTGCCTGAAGATATGGCGTGTAGCTCATTATCATATTTATTTGTTCTGAAACGAGGTGAACTTTTTCCAAACCTTTATTGTTCCCGGTTTTTGATTTATTACCTAGATCATACCATGTTTCAATTCCGGGAAGTAGAGCTTTAAAACCATTCCGCTTCAACCGTTTCATGTGTGGTTCAGTTAGGATTGATAAACTGCTCTCTCCTATGAAATCAATACTATCTTCGGGTACAACTTCCTCAATCGCATCCATACAATCATTAAACTTTACACCGAAATTAGGATCGTGCCAGCCAACACGCGGACGTTTAAATTTTTTTAAAAGAAATCTGAAATCTTCTTTCATCACTTCAAGATCCAACTGCTGATAAGGAACTTCAGCATCAATACAGAAACTGCATGTGTACGGACATCCCAGACTTGCAATCATCGGAACAATTTTTATCCATGGAGCTTTTTTAAGAGTTGGCTCGATAAATTGCCAGCGTTCTTTTACTCCGGGAAGTGAAACCGGCTGCATTCTTGCTGATGCATACATACCCATAGGCCGATGAGGTGAGCAGTCGTATAGTACACTTTTAACAACTTCTTTATCGGTAAAGCCGAGAACGTAATCAAAATACTTTTGAGAATCCTGTGGATAACATCTTGCATGCGGTCCACCGATTACCGTAATCATACCTCTGCTTCTTAATAAATTACTTAATGCATATGCTAACTGTGCTGATTGTGTAAATGTCCCGATAAAAACCAGGTCAGTATCTTTAGGCAATTCCTCGATTAAGTTTTCAAAGCCGGTATAACAAATAAATGTAACTTCGTGTCCTTCTTCCTGGCACCAAACACCAAGCACCTGGGGCATTATGCTTGCAAGATTTGGAAACATAAATCTGGCCCATAACGCTTTTGTTGGTCCTTTGCTTACCAGATCTATTATTCCGATGCGCAGTTTCGTTTTCATTTTTCCTCAACTGTCTAAATCTATTTTCGGTCGTAGTTATAATAACTAACAGGATAGTATCTCTCATTTACTAAAGTTGCGCTGGAAGTTAATCTTCTAATAGGAGTGTAATCCAGTCAGATGAGTTAAGTAGAATGGCAAATTGATTGAGTTATGAGATACTTTAATAGATGTTTTATTTTATTATTAAACTTGTTAGAACGTACAATTTTTAAATTTTACTTGCAAGTGAAATTTTACAAATTATAGGCTTTTGATGTTTGCAATAGAATTAGAGGAATCGTTCATATATTCTACCCATCACCCAAACAAATTCAATTGAATCTGTGTTTGTTATTAACTACTTTTACACAGTGATTATTGCTGTTTGGTGAATAAAAATGTACCCTCAGCTTAACATAGGTTCCTCGGTTTCTGAATCCTTCAAAAGGTCCTGCAGACTTATAACCACTTTCAAATTAATGTTTAACAATTATCTCAGGGAGATTTATGAAAACAAAAATAGTTTTCCTCGATTCTTTTTTCCTGATATTCATGCTTCCGGCATTATTAATTGGTCAGGATATCAGTGTTCATAAATTCATGGGCAAAACAAACGCAGATGTGATAACAAAATATGGTAATCCTGTTCATCAGGATTTCAGTAATCCGGATATGAACTGCATGTTTTACCAGACGAAAACAAACCGGATGATATTTGTTGCAGGCAAAGAGGGAATTTACCAGTCAGAAGCAACTGTCACTTACGATTCTGAAACAAAAGCAAGAAATGTTTTCAGTGAATTTATTTCTGAATCTCGTGCCGATGGATTCGAGACAGACTCAATCTCGGCAAACGTTTTTCAATTGAATAAGACTGGAGTGAAAGTAGACATTCAGCTATTCGAAAATAAAATCACCAAGACTTTTGATGTGAGTGTTAAAGCTCATAAGTAGAGAGAGTAGAGTCAAATTCGAGTGGAAATATTATTCCGGGTAACATTATAAATTTCATCCCGTTCAATAATTCTAATACCCGGATTATTTTCGTTTGCTGATTTTATCATTGCTTCAGCAACTTTTTCTCCTTGAATCGGTCGCTGATTTTTAAGGAAGGGAAAAAGCGGGATTATTATTTTTAAAAGACGTTCAGCGGCTTTCTCACCAAATCTTTTTTCGGTTCTTTCTCCAAGTAATAGTGAAGGACGAAATATTCTGATTTTGCCGAAGGGAAGCTGTTTGACTTTTTCATCGAGCTCGCCTTTAATTCTTAAATAAAAAAGTTTTGATTTTGCATTTGCACCTGTGGAGGAAACAAGAAAATAATTTTGTACTCCGTTTTCAACTGCAGCTTTTGCAAATTCATATTGATAAGTGACATCGACTTTATATTGCAGAGAGGTGCTTTTTGCCTGGCGGATTGTTGTTCCCATTGCAGAAAACAATTCATCCCCGTTGATTTTATATTTCCATTTTTCTAATTCATCAAAATTAACTAAATGTTCTTCAAGCTTTGGATGGTTTATACCGGAAGTTCTTCTTGCAAAAACTATTACTGAATTATATTGGTTATTTTCCAATAATTTTTTTACAAGAAATCTTCCAACTAAACCAGTTGCACCAATTACGATTGCAGTCTTCATTATAATTATTTATTTACCGGAACGATTAATTCTTTTGAATCATTATTTCCACCGGTTTTGGTTTGCATATTTGGGGGAATATGTCCGGTGTCACTGAATGTATCAAGTTTCATTTGTCCATCAGGAAAAATTCGGACGATCGTCAGGCTGCAGTTGCCAATGCTCATCTGAAGCCACGACATAGGATCAACCATCAAAACTTTTGTAACAAAAAATCTGATTACATTGCCGTGACAAACTACGATATCGTTTCTGTCATCCTTATCGGGTGAAGGAATAAAAATCTCCTTATAAGCCATTTCAAGATTTTCTACACAATTATATAATTCCATTGAATCAGCTTCTGTCATAATCTCTTTTTTCCATGTTGGTGGAGTACATTCACTTATAAGCGGAGATTGTATTAATTGAAGCTCAGGAAAGTCTTCATTAATTACCATTGCCGTTTGTCGTGCACGTGTAAAAGTGCTGCTCATTAATGAGTTAAAATTAATTTGCATTGATTTCAATCTGACTGCAACTAATCTTGCCTGTGCAATTCCAAGCGGAGTCAATTCTTTTCCAACTTCAGAACCTCTTTCATCCTTTTCATCATAATATCCATGCCTGATTAAATAAATTGTCCTGGCTCCATTTTCTTTTGAATTTTGTCCGTACGTAAAACCTACGAAAATATATACGAGCAGATACAAAGTGAGGAATAAGCAAGCCGAATGATTTCTCATATTTAAACCGCCATTTATTTTTCCTCAAAATATAACTCATCTGAATAAGATTTAACATTTTCTTAACACTAATATTTAATCTGCATAAATTGCTACTTGTATATTTCTTCATCCATTTTTCAACATTATTCAAAGGAGAGAGCAAATGTTTAAACAAAAGTTATTTTCTTTAACGGCAATATTCTTAGTGCTTGCATCGATTTTATTTTTCGGCTGCAAGAAGAAAGAAGAAGCTGCACAAACAACCATTTCGGTTAAAGGTTCCGATACGATGGTTAACCTTGCACAGAAGTGGGCTGAGGTTTACATGCAGCAAAACCCGAACGTTTCAATCCAGGTTACAGGTGGAGGATCGGGAACAGGTGTTGCATCTTTATTGAATGGAACAACCGATCTCGCTAATTCATCAAGAGAATTGAAAGAAAGTGAACTCGAAACAGCAAAAGATAGAAATATAAAACCAGTTGTTTATGAAGTTGCGCTGGATGGAATAGCAGTTATTGTTCACCCGGAAAATAAAATTGATAACCTCACTTTAAAACAGGTAAGCGATATTTTCAGCGGGAAGATCTCGAACTGGAAACAGCTTGGCGGACCGGACATGATCATTACACTGTACGGGAGAGAAAACAGCAGCGGCACATACGAGTTCTTTAAAGAACATGTTCTTGGCAAAGATGAAGCTGGAAAACCAATTGATTATTCTTCAGCAACACAGGTTTTGCAGGGAACTGCAGCACTCGGGGAAGCTGTAGCAAGAGATGTTAAAGGAATCGGATACGGTGGTGTTGGTTATTTTGCTGAAAGAAATGATGTGAAAATTTTGCATATAAAGAAAGATGAAAATTCTCCAGCTATTTCACCAGCTGAAAACGGCAGAGTAAATTATGAATTGATTTGGAATGGAGATTATTCTATTTCCAGGTACTTATATTGTTTTACCAATGGTGAAGCATCAGGTGAGTTAAAAAATTACATGGATTTCATCATATCAGACGAGGGACAAAAATTAGTTGCATCGATGGAATATATTCCCTTGCCTTCAAAGTAAAAAAATAATCTTTAAGCTTCCTGAAAGAGAGAGCAGGAAACTTTTTTAAAATCAATCAAGTCGAAATAAAAGGAGAGAGACATGAAGAAAATTGCTTTAGCTATTTTATTGTACTTAATTATTACCCCCCACCACTATTCGCAGGAAGAAGGCGGAAAAATTTCAGGATACATGTTCGGTGATTATTTTTACAACATTCAAAGAGATTCCACAATTGATGACCTGAGTTTTAAAGCGCTCACAGGGCGAAAGGACTTGCAAGGATTTCAGTTCAGAAGAATTTATTTTACTTATGATTACACAATCTCAGATCAATTTAGCACTAGGTTCAGGCTTGAATCTCAAACGATGGTTGGTGTAAGCAATACAATATTTACTGCATTCATAAAAGATGCATATCTGAAGTGGAAAAATATTTTTGAAGGAAGCAGTTTAATTTTCGGAATTCAACCGCCGCCGAGTTTTGATGTAGCAGAAAATCATTGGGCTTACAGATCACTGGAAAGAACAATAATGGATTTAAGAGGAATTGCAAGTTCACGTGATTTTGGTGTAACTCTGAAAGGAAAAATAAATTCGTCAGGATCAATAAACTACTGGCTTATGTACGGAAACGGAAGTGTGTTTGAATCAGAGGGGGATAAATTTAAAAGGGCGTATGCGCATATAGATCTAATTCCAAGTGAAGAGATTAGAATTACAGTTTATGGCGATTACAGGTTTAGACCTGAAAAAGGATTTGCATCGATTCCTGATGAAACATTTGATAATGATGCACTGACAACTGATATATTTCTGGGTTACAAAAACAACGAAAACTTTTCAGCTGGCATAGAATCTTTTTTACAAATCAACTACAACGATGTCATCAACAACGTGCAGACCGTTAGTACTGTTACAAACCGGAATGCTGCCGGTATTTCACTATTCGGATGGTATAAGTTTACTGATTTGCTTGTAGGAGTTGGAAGATATGATTACTTTGACCCAAATTTTTCCAGTGATTTTGAAGGCGATTCAAGAAACTATTTTATTGCGGGGTTAAGTTTTGTTCTTCACGAGAAAGTTTCAATTACTCCAAACTTTCTTTTTGAAACATATGAAACACCAGCAAACGGGATATCAATTGATCCTTCATTAACTGGAAGAATAACATTCTATTATGAATTCCTGTGAGAAAAAATAAAAACGATTTTCTATTCTAATGGAAGAGAAAGATTTTTTTTCAAAGTCAGCTGACTCGAAATATGCTAAACGAATAGGGAAATTTACCCGGGTAAAAGAATCAGCAATAAAATTCTTTTTTGCTGTTAACGGGGCGATGGCTCTAATCTTTATTATACTCATTTTCATTTTTCTTTTCAAAGAAGGATTTAAAGCATTAGAGCATATCGGTCTGCTTGATTTCCTTTTCTTTGACAGAGCTGATGCATCAGGAATACATCAAAAAGTTTTTGAGTGGTACCCGACTTCTGAAGAAGCGAGATATTCACTGGTTCCGTTATTGCTTGGAACTCTTCTTACCGCAATTCCTGCAACAATAATCTCTACTTTGCTGGGAGTTGGAACAGGTATTTATCTTTCTGAAGTAGCCAATCCAAAATTAAAAGAATTTTTAAAACCGGCAATCGAATTGTTTGCCGGAATTCCAACTGTTGTACTTGGATTTATTATGCTCGCAGTTGGTGCATCATTCTTTAACGATCTTTTGAATCCTACAAACCGGTTAAATGCTTTTGTCGCATCCATCGGGTTATCGTTTGTGATTATTCCAATCATTGCTTCACTAACTGAAGATGCACTTCATTCAATTCCGAATGATCTCAGGATGGCTTCGTATGGATTAGGTGCAACCAAATGGCAAACAGTAAGCAGAGTGATTCTTCCTGCTGCATTCAGCGGAGTTTCAGCAAGCATCATACTTGGATTTGGAAGAGCAATCGGCGAAACAATGATCGTACTTATGTGTGCCGGTAATGCTGCAAATATTACAGCGGATATTTTTCTTAGTGTAAGAACTATGACAGCCACAATCGCTGCGGAAATGGGTGAAGTCTCGCAAGGTTCAGATCACTACTACGCTTTATTTTTTATCGGGATAGTTCTCTTCACAATAACATTTTTCTTAAACCTTGCTGCTGAAATAATTATTAGCAAGATGAGAAAGAAAAATACTTTTTGAGCAGAATACTATGGAGCTAAAGAAAAGAAAACAAGATATTGCCGGAACCATTTCACTTTCTGTTGTAAGACTGATGTTTTTTTTCCTGGTTGTTGTTTTAATCCTTCTGCTAAGTAAAATATTTATTGAAGGTGTTAGTGTTCTATCTTTAAACTTTCTAATTGACGAACCACGTAATAACATGACTGAGGGAGGAATCGGTCCGGCTATTTTTGGGACAATAGCCGTAACATTATTGATGGTGTTGTTTACTGTTCCGCTTGGTGTTTTCTCAGCAATTTATCTTAATGAATATGCTAAAGACACTTTTTTTACACGCATTATCCGCACATCGATTAATAATCTTGCAGGAGTGCCCTCAATTGTTTTTGGATTATTCGGACTTGGATTTTTTATTTTGTTCATAGGAAAAAATCTTGACAATATTTTAGAGACCGGATTATTATTTGGACAACCCGCACTACTTTGGGCATCAGCAACATTAGCCGTTTTGGTGCTTCCGATTGTTATAGTTTCAACACTCGAAGCTTTAAACTCAGTTCCAAAATCACACAGAGATGCATCGTACGGATTGGGTGCAACCAAATGGCAGACAATTAAGAATGTAGTTCTTCCACAAGCACGACCAGGAATATTAACAGGAACTATTCTTGCAATAAGCAGAGGAGCTGGAGAAACTGCACCGATACTTTTCCTGGGTGCAGCTTTTTTTCTTCCGAACTTACCCGTTGCAGATCTTTGCATCGGTGATTATTGTATTACGATTGTAAATCCAACTGAACAGTTTATGTATCTTGCATATCATATTTTTATTATGGCAACTCAATCGTCCAATCCAACACAAACATTACCGCTGCAGTACGGTTCGACATTGGTTTTAATTGTTTTGACATTTCTATTAAACATTACAGCGATCGTATTCCGATATCGCTTTAGAAAAATTTTAGGAAGATTATAATTTTTATTTAATCAGCTATGAAAGAAACCAAGATAGCGGTAAAAGATCTTAGCTTGTATTATGGAGATAAGCAGGCATTAAAAGATATCAACATTGATATTCCTGAAAAACGCGTAACAGCTTTTATCGGTCCATCGGGCTGTGGCAAATCAACTTTCCTCAGAGTTCTGAATAGGATGAATGACCTTATTGATCACGTTAAAATTGATGGCGAGGTGTACATCGATGGAGTTAATATTTATGATAAATCCCTCGACATAGTAAACCTTAGAAAAAATGTCGGAATGGTTTTTCAAAAGTCTAACTTGTTCCCAAAAACAGTTTATGAAAACATTGTTTATGGACCAAGACTGAATGGAATAAGAGATAAAAAGCTTCTCGACGAAATAGTTGAAAAAACTTTAAACCAGGCAGCTATTTGGGATGAAGCAAAAGATCGGTTGAATGAAAATGCATTAAGCCTTTCAGGCGGACAGCAGCAGAGATTGTGTATTGCCCGAGCACTCGCAGTTGAACCGGAAATTATTTTGATGGATGAACCGGCAAGTGCATTAGATCCGATTTCAACAGCGAAGATTGAAGAATTAATTCACGAACTAAAACTGAATTATACGATCGTTATTGTTACACATAATATGCAGCAGGCAGCCAGGGTTAGTGATCAGACTGCATTCTTTTATCTCGGCGAGCTGATTGAGTACGACCGCACAACAAAGATTTTTACAAACCCTGCAAAGAAACAAACCGAAGATTATGTTACCGGAAGATTCGGTTGATTTTTTAATGATAATATTTTAATTATAGATTAAAAGAAGGAACTAAGATGGAAAGATTATTAGACGAGCACCTTGAGAAACTTAAAACAAGAGTTATCAAAATGTGCAGCCTTGTTGATGAACAAGTACAGTCAGCAATTAAAGCTGTTGAAGAAGAAAATTTAGAGCTTGCTAAAGAAGTTATTGAAAAGGATAATAAGGTAGATAAGTTTGATAATAAGATTGACAAAATCTGCCAGAAGATTTTTGCATTAACACAGCCTGTTGCGATGGATCTTCGTTTAATTATGTCCTCACTTACTATCAATAATAATCTTGAAAGAATTGGCGACATAGCTGCAAACATTGCCGAGTACATTACGATAATAAAAAAGAAACCCGGTTATTTTCAACAGACAAAACTCGAAGAGATGTTCAAAGTTGTAAAGCAGATGTTGAAAGATGCAATTGATTCTTACATAGAAGGAAATGAAAAATTAGCAAAGAATGTTATTGAAACCGACCTCCTTTTAGACAGATTGAACGCCGATAACCATAAGATATTCGTTGCGATTATGAAACAAAGTCCTGACAATATTGAATCTGCTGTTGCATTATTAGCAATGTCCCGGCAGATTGAACGATTGGGAGATCACTGCACAAATATTGCCGAAGATGTATTCTTTATTGTTGAAGCACAGCTGGTAAAACATAAATATGAGAAGTACTTGTTTGCTGATGATAAAGAAGATGATGATTTATGATTCGCTTTTATCTATAACTCCACAATTAAGTGAAAAAATCACCACTTCATTCTTTCTTTTAATTTGGTTATGTTAGCAAGGTGATGATTTCCATGCCATGCATAATGACCAATTGTTTCCTTTAAATTTTTTGTTCCTGATTCGGGGTGAATAAACTCTTTGTTTAAATCTTCTTCATTAAGTTTTTTTAATAATCCTGCCCATTTTGCATGCAGAGATTTTATTAATTCCAGCGAAACATCAATGCTCACCGAATAAATATCCGGGAGTTCTGCCCATAGTTTTTCATCGTAAGGTTTTACTAACGGTTTGTCTTCAGTCAGTGCAAGCTTAAACCGGATGTATGCATTCATATGGCTGTCCGCAATGTGATGAATTACCTGGCGAACCGTCCATCCATCAGCACGATAAGGCGTATCAAGCTTTTCTTTATTCAATCCGCTTACAGCAGCACTTAATTTTAAAGGAAGCGTTTCCATTTCATTGATCCATTTATCAATCAATGCCTGATCAATTAATTCTTCTGCCTGATATTT
>JANWIS010000151.1 GCA_025449775.1 Ignavibacteriaceae bacterium | reverse complement strand
TTCTTGAATTTTATAATTAAACCGTTTCTGAAATCTGAAGTATCTGCCATAAAAAATATATAATCCGATTGTTAATGTTTTTAAATTACTAATTAAGAAATGATGAATATAATACCACCAAATTTAAGTAAAGCAAAAGCTTAAACTCAGCCTAACTTAAATAAAATTAATAAATCAGTGAAAGATGTTTATCGACTTCCCGATATGCCACAGAAGAAGTATAATCTTCCTTTATTCGTTCAAAAAGAATTTTTGCTTCTTCTTTATTACCAGCCTTCATATAATAAATTCCGGCATTTAATAAATAATCAGGGTTTTGAGAATTAATCTTTGAAGTTCTGGAAGCTTCCAGATATAAATCTGCAGCTTTATCATATTCATTTTTCGAAGCATAATAACCAGCTCTGCCGGCTAACGAAGCTGATTTAAAATAATCTATACTCCCGGAATAATCTTCAAAGTACTTAATCGCTTCATCATAATTGCCAAGGTATGAGTAACAGTTAGCAAGATATATTTTTGCCGTTTCCCCGTTTTCCGTTCCTCCATATTCCTCAACAAGTTTTTTAAGACCTACTATATTCGTTCCTTGTTTTCCTTCAATCGCTTCAAGATAGGAACCCTGATCGAAAATATTCATTATTCGCGAAAGCTCGATTCCAGCTTTCTCATTGCTTTCAGATTTTTGATTCAGATAAAAGTAAACTGCAACAACTGCAATAATAATTATTCCTGCGTACGGAAGTAATTTGTTTTTATATTTAATGAAGAAATTTTCAACTGAATAATAATAAGTTACCAGCTTATCTTCTTTAATTTCTTTTCTAGAAAGTTTTTTCTTTTTCAGCAGCATTAAATCGTCCTTTATTTTAACATTTTATATTTTGAAAACTCTACAAAAATAACAGAATTATACTAAATCTTCCATCTACTTTTGTACGCCCAGGAGGACTTGAACCTCCAACCTTCGGAACCGGAATCCGACGTTCTATCCAGTTGAACTATGGGCGCATAAAAATGGAATTTATTATCTATAATCTGATGGAAGATCCGGATGCAGTTAGAAATCAAAATTTCGTTGTTTTAAATTCCGATCCGAATATGGTTTGAAAAAATCCACGCTTTATTAAAAATATAAACTTCAACTCTATAGGCACCCTTCTCTTTTACTTCCCATTCGGTAGAATTTGATTCAATATTTGTTAATGTTTTACCATTACAAATAATCCGAATTTCACCGCTTGGAACCGGCAAAGATACGTATAAAGTAATGTTTTCAGAAAATTCAATAGAATCACCCATATGATATTTTTTCTTGCCCAATTTTGCAATAAACTGGAATCCTTTTGAATTGGCATGATAATCATTAGCAATAAAATTTCTGCCATAACCTAAAGCCTGATATATCGCTTCTTTTGATTTTGCAAGTTTTTGCCTTCCGTTACTATTCTCAAGTTGTAATGGTAACAAAATATGATTCCTTATTGATTTGAATAATACTTTGTATGGAAATATTTCCACCTCAAAGAATCCAAAAAGATTTTGCTTATGAGCATGTGCATCTACTCCCCCGATTCCAACTACTTTTCGTTTTAAGTTTAACTCATCCCATAATTTTAAAGTCTCAGCCGGAGGAGATACAATCGATCTTAATGGATGCAGGAAAGAATGATACTTATTTTGTTCTGTTAGATTTTCCATCCATTCAGACATGTGATTCCAGATTTCAATTCCGGTAAAATCTTTGATACTCCAGTCAACCCATGGATATGGAGGGTGCTCTTTCATGTGATTTCTTTTTTCATGTGGATGAGCAATAAAGCCAATACCACCGGCTTCTTTTACTCGTCTTACATATTCCTTTGCAGCCAGTCTTGTGGAATAAGTTTCCTTTATACCAAAAGCCATGTAATGATTTTTATTTTCTTTATCGTTTATTTCACAACCAACAAGACACAGAGAAGCTCCGTACCATTTTTCATAACCTTCCTGTAATGCACGAAGTGTATTGTGATCAGTCAGAAGGATAAAGTCTAATTCAGATTCTTCAGCATACTTTGCTATTTCAGGAACTTCACCCGTTCCATCTGAAAATACTGAATGTATATGAGCAGCGCCAATGTATTCAATCATCACGCAAAAAAATATTGTGTATCAGAAATTAATTAAGAAAAGTCTTTAATCGAAATGAAGAATTTGGGGATATAGTAAAAAGGCATTCCGTTTTGGAATGCCTTTTTAGGAAAGAAATTACGGAATTGAATAACTTGCGGTCAGATATGCAAAGGTAGCTCCTCCGCCACCGATTGTATTGAATCCCTGTCGAAGCACATCTTCGTTAACAGTGCAATCGAGGGAGAAAGTTCCGAAACGGAATCCAACACCAACTGTTGCACCTCTTTGAGATGGAGCAAAAAATGTTGCAATGGTTTCTGTTTTTGTAGTTGGACTGTTTGGCGTTTCAATGGACGCGTTTCCTGTAAATGCGACATATCCCAATCTTGCAACAAACCAGTCAAGCATATTCCATTCAGCACCAATATTCCAAACCGGAAATGAAGTTGCAGATGCACTCAACTCCGGAGATACACCGGATATTTCAGGAAATGTTAAACTTGCGCTAGAAAATATAACACCACCGGCTAACAAAAAATCACCGACTTGGTAATTCAGACCTGCACCAACAGCAAACCAGGTTAGTGATGTCATATCAGCTGATCCTGACGATGTTCCACCTGAATCAACAGTACCCGTTGATGTTGCAAATGTAACGAGCGGTACGAACTGCAGATTATTGTTAAGATCCCAGAATGCTCGACCATTTACAAGTATGATGGTTTGGCTTGCAGCGGTTTCGAGAAGTGTGTCTGGTTTAAAAGTAGCACTCGGCATTACAAAAGATGCACCCAGATCAAGTTTTAGCGAATTTGTAAGATCTGTAATCAGTCCTAAGTTAAAACCAAGCTGGCTGGCAGATCCTTCTGATGAAGCTCCACCTGTTGGTGATACTACATCATTTGATGTTGATGCATAAGCAACACCCAATCCAAAAATAGCACTGCCTAATGAGTAAGTAGCAATTGCTTCCACGTTATTATCTAAAGGAATAACACTTCCTGGACCAGCAATTCCATTTACTGTCCCAACAACACCGGGATACGGAACACCAAAATTATTATTCGTTCCTGGATCCAGCAATGCGATTGACATACCATTGAAATCGTTTCTAGCCAGTATTCCACCTAATGTCAAATTTTTACCAACCTGAAAACTACCGGATATATATTGTCCGAAACCTCCAGGTCCAAATGGAGTTGAAGATACAGAACCAAGATCACCAAGTACAAAATTATTATAGACTCCATTCCATGCAGGATTTACTGTATTGAAGAATGGATCCTGAACGTATGGATTAACACCCATACCTGCTAATCTCGCCAATCCGCCAGTTTTCTTAAAATCTTGGGGGTAAGCTGTTGCTACAACGAGAATTAAGCAACAAGTAACTAACAACCTAAAAAAGTTCATTGTTCCTCCTTTGTGAATATTTATTATTACTCAAACAACCATTTTCTGCAGTTTTGCAGTTTGCTGGTTGCTTACAACAATTATTCCTAATCAAAATCCTTCGAAAATGTGATAAATACTCAGAATATTTTCCAATTGAGGAAACTTTAGGTAGAAACTATAACCGGATGAAAAGAATTATATCAAAAATGCGGGTTTTTAATGATTTGTATTTTGAATGAATTTCTATAATGCTTCTGTTAATGTGCTGTATTTTGTAGAATTTTTAACTGCCAGGTCATTAATTTTATTTATTAATATATTAATCCGTTCATCGGTATTATCGTCAAAATTCTCAAAAGCTTCATTTGATGAGAAAGTATATTGTTCCTGAAATTGATTTGATTTGCCTTTAACCTCATAAACATCATAGCTTTCTAAACCTTCAGCTTTTAGCAGAGATTTTAATTCACGGATTGTTCTTAGATAATCTTCTTTTTTTTCAGGTTCAATTTCGTAATTGATGATAAACAGGGTTTTCGACATTTATTCTCCGATTTTTTTGAAGCTATATATTCACTTTTATTTCGCCGGTAAAAATGATTTTAGCCGGACCAGTGAGCGATAAATTTTTAACTTTAGAATTTTCTACATCGAAATGTACAAATAATTTTTCATTCCCTTTAGTATTTAATGTTATCGGAACTTTAAGTTTATACGTTACAAAACAAATGAGAGCTGCAGCAACAGATCCGGTTCCGCAGGAAAGTGTTTCTGCTTCCACTCCTCTTTCATAAGTTCTGATGTTAATCAAGCTATCTTTTACTTCTACGAAGTTTACATTCGTTCCTCCCGGAGAAAATTCAGGTAAATATCTTATCTCTCTTCCTAATTTCGCTACAGCAATATTATCGACAGAAGTTAAAAATCCTTCTGACTCAGCTACATCAATTACAACATGAGGTGAACCTGTATCAACAAAATGTGCATTTATTAATCTACCACCTGCTTTGATTTTAAAATTGTTCTTAATTTTTTTAGGCGGATCTAACACAAACTTAATTTCCGAGTTTGAAATCAATTCACCTTTATATTGCACATCATTAGATAAAAAGTTAGCCAACTTACCATTTAACCTGTTTGATTCAGAAGCAAAAAGTACTGCACATCTGGCTCCATTAGCACATAAACTTCCGGTCGATCCATCATCTTTATAATAATTCATAATAAAATCATAATCTTTTGAATCTTCGATTGAAATAAGACCATCGGCTCCCACACCATTTCGTCTGTCACAAATTTTTTGGATCAATTTGTCAGAAATATGAACGCCGGCATTCAAACTTTTGTCAATAAAAACAAAATCGTTTCCGGTACCGCTCATCTTTGTAAAAATAATTTTTTCCATTTTCTATACTAAATTTAGCCGAAGAGTTGCTATCAAGCAATGTCCAATTTTGTTCGATGAAGATATTTATTGGAGAGAAAAGATGGGAAGCGGTAAAGAAGCTTCCCGTAATAATTATGAAGAGAAGGTTTTCATCATAGCTGCAACTTGCTGAGCTTGTTTCGTATTGTATTCAAACGCAAGTTTCTTATGGTTTACGATGTCTATAATAGTTCCGATCAAACATAAACCGCCAGTGAGAAAATATAATAATCCCATTCCAACCTGGTTCAGAACAAACCTTTGTATGCCGGCAATTCCAAGCAACCCGATTACAGCAAATATTAAAATATTTCCCGGGTCTTTTCTTCTCGCCATATAAGCAATTGCAAATTGTTGTGCCTGACCGTCATTCATTCCTTTAATTATTTCCTGAATGAAAGCCATTTCTTCACCTTCAAGAGTGGGCATTAATTGTAGGACATTAGGCATGTTCTCCTCCGGTTATTTATTATAAGTGAAAATATTCTGAATACAATAATTATTAACGCAATAATTCCCAAAGGATGTGAGTTAAATGAAGCTGAGATATCTCCATTAATAAAAAACGAAATTGAACTTCCTAATCCGCAGCCCGGGCAAAATTCAATTCCAAGGTTTGACAAAGGACAAATTGTAAAATGATTTTTCGTAGGAGAATTAAGGAATGCAAAATAGAATAAACCAAGTATCCAAACAATTGTTTCGAATCCTATTAGCTTCCAGAAATAAAGTATCCGGTTATAAATTTTCGGCATTATTTCTTTTTAATTTCAAAAGTTTATTCAAAATCGATCCAGAAGAAAAAATAAATAATTGTGGAGGTGCGGGGAGTCGAACCCCGGTCCGAAATTAAGATCCAAAGAACTTCTACATACATAGTCTGTTTCATTTTGACTTTAAGCTGCCAAACAGACAAAGATCACTTAAAGTCTGCCTGCTGTTAATTTCGCTTCAACTGCACAGACAACAGTTTCAGCTATTTTACCTTAGCGGCGTTCTTCCAAACCCCGGTAAAAGAGAGAGTAGAGAACGGCTGCGTGGTTTATTACGCAGCTAAGGCGTAGTTATATTCGCCAGTTATATTTTTGTTCCCAATTTTTTATCGTGTATTCGGGGAACACGGTACGCAGTTCTAAGCCTCTTTAATCCCGTCGAAACCAAAATTTCACCCCCAAAGCAAATTTCCAAATTATAAAATCAGGATTTTGGATCCCAGATTATATCAGGGTGGTTTGAGACTTTATTTTCATAACGAGAAAGAACAAATAGTAAGTCCGATAACCTGTTGAGAAAAATAAGAATATTATCCCCGATTGTCACTGATTTTCTTAATGACACCAATTCTCTTTCAGCCCTTCTGCAAATTGTTCTGCAAACTTGTAATAATGCAGCACTCTCAGTGCCTCCGGGTAATATAAAATTTTTCAACTCATCAAGCTTTCCATCGTATTCATCAATCATTTTTTCTAACTCTGTATAAAAAGTTACAGGCGTTCTTTCAATTTTCAACTTCTTTGTTTTATCGTTTTCGGGTGTGGCTAATTCGGCTCCGACAGTAAAAAGATAATTTTGAATTTTCTTCAGGTTCTCTTTAATATTTTCAGTTTTGATTTTATTGATTGCAAGCCCGATAAATGAATTTAGTTCATCAACGGTACCATAAACAGAAATGCGAAGAGAATCTTTACTTACACGTTCACCGCCGAATAATCCTGTTTCACCTTTATCGCCGGTTTTTGTATAAATTTTCATTTTATGAAGGGTAATGAATGAACTTCTGCCTTTACTATTTTGTCATCCGAATTTTTTATTGAGAACTGAGTACCTGGTTTAATGTGTGTTGTTCGCACATAAGCTAATCCGATTGGAGCATTAAGCTTCTGCGAAACTGCATAAGATGTAACTTTTCCTACGTCCAATCCTTTGTCATCCAAGAGCACCAGTCCATTATTATTTTCGAAAGTATGATTGAATTTTACTCCAATTAATTTTTTCTGCACCTTGTCATAGGTTTGAAGTCTTGCAATAACTTCCTGACCGATATAACAACCTTTTTCAAAATCAACCAGCTCAATTAGTCCGGCTTCGTGAGGATTATATTCATCGCTCAGTTCATTTGGTGCAGCCGGTAATCCCTGCTCAATCCTGTAAATATTATAAGATTCTTCTCCAATCAAATTAAAATTAAAAACACCTTTGTTTTCGTTCATATAAGTAATTAGTCTCTTTGTGTTTTCCAGATCTGCAAGGAACCAGAATTTATTTTTATTTCTTTCGCCCGGAAGTTTTATAACAAAGAACAGAATATTTTCTGTGTGAATAATTTTAAAATTGCCCGGTTGAATTTCGTTTACCATATTTCCGCAAATTAATGTAACGAAAGATTCTGCCTGTGGACCGGATAGTTCAAGAAGATTATATTTTGAATTTGCATCATTCACTTCAACATCATCATTAATTACATACTTTCGAAGCCAGCTCATCACTTTCAGTTTATTTGATCTGTCGCAAACAAGTATCTGGTAGTTTTCAAAATTCATCAATGTTGCTAAGCTTATTATTCTACCTTTTTCAGAAGTAAAGATTGTACTTTTAACACCTTCTTTAAGCAGACTTTTTACATTATTGGTAGCTATTCTATGCACAAGGTCAAGTGCATCTTTACCTTTAAGCTCGATGATTGCCTGGTGAGAAATATTTCTTAATGCTGCACCATTATATATTGAATCGAGCTCTTTTTCAGGTTCTGAATACCTGTTTATTACTTTATAGCCATTTACAGAATATGATGAATACCCCATCGATTCCAGGAATTCAATTATCTGAATATTTTTCTCGTCTGCTACTGTCATTTTTTAACTTTATCTCTGAATGTATGTATAATAATTAGTCTAAATCAAATTTTCGTCCACAAATATACAATTATAAAAAGTATAAAAAGTACGAATGGCTGATATAATTCATATTCTAATCAGAAATGAAACGGAAATAATTAATAAAGGCTGGTTTGCTTGTTATTGTGGATATTCATGCAATTTTTTTTCTAGTATTCCAGATAAATACAACTGAATCTTCTGGGAAGAATTTCATTTAATGAAATGTGTTAAATTCACTTTGAATATTCATCGAAAAAGTATGCTGAACTTAATATCCCTAAATGAAAATGGTTAAGATTGAAATGTTCATTCGGTGAATGAAGATTCTCGGTATTTAATCCCATTCCCATAAGCACAGGTGCAGCTTTTAATTTCTTGGCAAAAACAACAACAATTGGAATTGAACCACCTTCTCGCATAAATAATGTTTTTTTACCAAAAACTTTTGATAAAGCTCTTGATGCTGCTAATGTAGGTTTATCATCAAGCGAAGTTGCGATCGGGTAAGCACCATGAAGATCTTTAATACTTACTGTTACACTTTTTGGAGCGATTTTTTTTATATAAGCAGTAAACATCTTTGAAATTTTTTTCGGATCTTGGTTAGGTACGAGACGCATACTAATTTTTGCTTTTGCTTTTGAAGGCAGAACAGTCTTTGCACCTTCTCCTGTAAATCCTCCGATTATTCCATTACAATCCAAAGTTGGTCTTGCCCAAATTCGTTCAAGAACTGTGAATCCCTTTTCACCTTTTAATTCTTTCACGCCGAGCATCTGAGCATATTTTTTTTCTGAAAAAGGTAATGACTTAAAATTTTTTCTTTCCTGGGTTGTTAACTTGATAACATCATTATAGAAACCGGGAATTTTTATTTTCCCATTGCTGTCTTTCAACTTTGATATCATCTCTGCTAAAGCATTTACAGGATTTTCCACAGCTCCACCGAATGTTCCTGAATGTAAATCTCTGTTCGGACCTGTAAGTTCAATTTCCATGTATGAAATTCCTCTTAAACCATAAGTCAATGTTGGAATTCCGGGTGCAAAGAGAGCCGTATCAGAAATAAGTACGCAATCACATTTAAGCAGAGATTGATTTTTATTTACGAATGCATCAAGGTTTTCACTGCCAATTTCTTCTTCCCCTTCGATGATAAATTTTAAATTTACAGGTAAGCTGCCTTTTGTTTTGATAAATGCTTCAACACTTTTTATATGCATCAGCATCTGTCCTTTGTCATCTGTTGCACCACGTGCATAAATTTTATTGTCTTTTATAACAGGTTCAAATGGAGGTGAATCCCAAAGATTTAGAGGATCAACAGGCTGTACATCATAATGACCATAAACAAGAACTGTGGGTTTGCCGGGTGCATTTAACCAATCACAATATACAAGAGGATGACCGGACGTTTCAATAACTTTAACATTTTCCATTCCTGCATCATTAAGCTTGCGGGCAACGAATTCAGCTGCGGTGTTCAAATCGTTCTTATGCTCGGGTAAAGTACTTATACTGGGAATTCGCAAAAAGTCCTTTAACTCTTCGACATAAGATTGCCTGTTGCTATTAATATACTTAGCTACACTTTCCAAAATGCATCTCCTTATTTTTATTCAAGTGAGTACTTATAGATCATCGGGACCACGTTTCTAAAATTTTCAACCGTATTCTTATCAAGTTTCCTTAAGATTTCAACCGGCAGATTAAATTGTTCCTTCCAGGGATCATCCACAATGTAAAGTTTTTTACCGGGTGAAAATGTGATTGATTCAAGCGAACCAGCATACTCGTACTGATGAAAATCCGGAATAACAGTTCTGATCTCAAAAAAATTCAATTCGACAATGTTAAAATACTCATCCAGCTTCAATTTAAAAACTTTTTTCTGATTTCTGTCAATTCCCCAGAGCGAAAAATTCTCATCACAATAAAGTCCACATACAGTTGTAATTCCCAATGACTCAGTTGAAATTTCTTTTACAATATCCAGAGATTTTTTATTTGCAACCAGAATATTCGTACTTCCGCTAAAAGATTTTTCCGGAGTTAAAACAGCTTCCAGTCCAATGTAAAAGTAATTTTTATCCACTGCCAAACCTTCATATCCAGTATTCTTATTCAAATTTTTGTAAAAAGTTTTCTCTGGTGTAAAATTTATTTTTTCAATTTTGGTGACAGAGTTCTGAAACACATCATCTCCCTCGAACTCTAACTTATAAACACCATGGAAATCAATGTGATTTTCCTTATTTCCTTCGATCGTGATATAAACATCGCCAGTGTATTTATCATAAACTATTTCTTCAAAATCCGGTTTTGGAAAATCTTTCAGGTAATTAACAACGTCTATGCTGAAATCAATTTTCATAAAATTGAAGACTGTATCATCTTTAATAAAAAATCTGTGGATATTTCCGACATCATCTGCTAAAAGAAATTCTTCGGAGCCATCTTTTGATCGTCTTAAAAAAGTTATTCCTGATGTTTGTTCAGTCCGGTATGAATCATTTTTCAGCCAGCGGGGATAATTTTTATCCGGTGAAATATTCTGCCGTGGTTGTTCCTGGCTGCAGGCAAAGAATAAACAAAAGAATGGAACTGTAATAAATAAAGTAATTGAAAAACCGGATATTGATGATGTTGCCATATCTTTGAAGTAAATATATAAAACGAAAAAGTTTAATCACACGTAAATGTGATATTGTTAAACTTAGTGGGCTTAACTATTTTAAAACAGATGATTACTCACAGATATATACTCAAGGCTCATTTTGTACCTTTTCTTTTTTCAACCATTACACTAATGGGAATATTCCTGCTTCAGTTCCTGATGAAATTTTCAGATAGGCTTGTGGGTAAAGGACTTGATACATGGCTGATTATTCAGCTAATTGTTTTCAACCTTTCGTGGATGCTTGTGCTTGTTATACCAATGTCAACACTGATAGCAACATTAATGGCTTACGGAAATTTTTCACAAAACAATGAAATTACAATTTTAAAATCTGCCGGTGTTAGTCTTTATAGAATGATGATGGGACCATTTTTAGCAAGCATTGTTCTTGCAATATTATTATTTCTTTTTAATGATAAAGTTTTACCGGATGCAAACCACCAGGCAAGGATTTTAATGTCGGATATTTCCCAGCAAAAACCAACGCTTTCACTTGAATCCGGATTTTTCTCACAGGAAGTAAATAACTATGCAATTTTAGTCAGAGAAATAAATGAAAACACAAACGAGTTAAAAGGGATAACAATTTATGATTACACAAGTTCAGCAAAAGTAAATGTTGTTACGGCTGATCGAGGTAAAATCTATTTTACTTCTGATCAAAAAAATCTAATAATGGATTTGTGGAATGGAGAAATTCACGAATCAGATATTAAGAATTCAAGTCTTTACCGAAAACTTGTTTTTGAAAAACACAGAATAGTTATGGATGGTTCCCAGTTTTCATTTCATGAATCACAAGGTGGAATAAGAGGTGAAAGAGAGTTGGGTGTTGATACGATGAAAGCAATTGTTAATAGTTTAAGTTTGAACAGAAACACGCATGTTGCTGAACTGCTAAAAGAAGTTAACATACATTTTTTTGCTGATACAACTATCAACCGGATTAGTCCTGATATAATTCCTTCTCAAAAAGACAAGCTTGCTATATTACGGGTAATCGACAAACTTAAAACAGCAAAGAGCATGATTCTTTCAAAAATGAAAATAGTTGAATGGTCGGATAGAGAAATTGAAAAATACGAAGTTGAAATTCACAAGAAGTATTCCATTCCTGCAGCCTGCATAATTTTTATTTTAATCGGAGCTCCGTTGGGAGTGATGGTGAGGAAAGGAGGATTCGGAGTTGCAGCCGGAATCAGCTTATTATTTTTTCTGGTTTACTGGGCATTCCTGATCGGCGGTGAAAAACTTGCTGAACGAGGATTCTTCTCACCATTTACCGGAATGTGGACTGCAAATATTCTGCTTGGCATTCTGGGAATTATTCTTACAATCAAAACAAACCGCGAAACAGTTACAATCACATTTAACTTCATGAAAAAATTAATTCCGAAACGGTTAAGGTTCATACAGGAATCAGATGAAAATAATTGACAAATACCTGATCAAACAATTTCTGCAAACGGTTTTTTTTGCACTCATTGCATTCATTTTAATATTTCTTGTTATCGATGCAATGGAAAACCTTGATGACTTTATTGATCAGAGTGTTCCTGCATTTAAGATAATTCATTACTATATAGTTTTTACTCCGGAGATAATAAAATTAATAACACCGGTTGCTGTCCTTTTCGGTGCATTGTTTACTGCAGGCAAAGCATCAGGACTTAGCGAGCTGACTGCAATGCGTGCAAGCGGAGTAAGTCTTTACAGATTTATGGCACCATTTATTGCAACTGCATTCATCATCAGCACATTATCACTTTACTTCGGCGGATACATTGTCCCGATGGCCAATAAAACTAAAATTAATATTGAACAGAATTACCTGAAGAGAGGACTGATCTTTACGGGAAGCAATATTTATTTCCAGGATACGAGAACGAGGATCGTGAGCATTTTTTATTTTGATATTAATAACAACAAAGCAAACAGGGTAAGCATTCAGGATTTTAATGAAGCAGATCTTACTCAAATGACAGGCAGACTCGATGCACAGAAACTTGAATATGATTCATTGAACGGATCATGGATGGCTTATAAAGGAGTAAGAAGAATTTTTACTG
>JANWIS010000150.1 GCA_025449775.1 Ignavibacteriaceae bacterium | reverse complement strand
CAGGCTTGAATTGTCTGAAAAATTTATTTCAACAATCTCCTCGGTTTCTTCAATTATTGTGATCAGTTTGCTAAGTATATTTATTCTGCTTTTCCTGAGTATAGGAATTGCATTGTGGATTACTCATCAATCTGTTCACGCTTCCGTGGGTTTCCTCGTTGTTGCCGGTGTTTACTTATTATCAGTTTTTATTGTTTTCTTGTTAAAGGAGAAATTAATTGAATCACATATAGTAAAATTCTTTCTTAAAAAACTTTATCAGGATGAACAAAATTGAATCAATGGATGCTCTTCGTCTTGAAAAGATCAGACTTCGCCTGGAACTCGAAGAGACCGAAGATAAATTAAAGGAAGATATGAATTGGATTGTTCAGGGAGTGCTTCCTCTGAAAATTGTATCGAAATCACTCAGTAAATTAATGGATCCCAAAGATAATGGTTTAGTATCTGAAGGAATAGGAACAGGAGTAGGGATGTTAGTAAGCAAACTTTTACCACGCAGAACATTTTGGATTGCAAAATTATTTCTCCCTGGAATTGTTAAAAGACTTACCGCAAACATAATCGGAGATAATCAGGAAGGAATTACCAATACTATTAAAAGTATGATTGGCAGATTAAAATCTCAAAAACATAAACATAATGGCTTGTATGATAGCTCTACAGCCCAGGAACAATATTAAAATAGTCTCTAGTCAAACCAAAACCCCGTCGGGTTTGCCTGAACAACCGGTATTAGAATATACCGGTTGTTTTATTTTAGATAACAGGTAAACTTGCAACTTCAAACCAGAATTTCTTAAAAGTTCGGATTATCTCGAGTAAGCCTTCAAAGCTGACAGGTTTTACAATAAAACAACTCGCTCCCAGCATATATGCTTGCTGCATATCTTCCTGCGATTTAGAAGTTGTAAAAATTACGATAGGAATATGACAAAATTCAGGATTGTTTTTTATTTCAGAAATCGCCTCCCTGCCATCTTTCTTTGGCATGTTTAAATCGAGAAGAATAAGTCCAGGCAGTCGGTTTTTTCTATCTAAGTGTTTTCCACGTTTCAATAAATAATCCATCAACTCCATCCCATCTTCTACAAAACTTAATGTCTGAAGTGTTCCAGTTTCCTCAAAAGCCTCCTTCAACATAAACCTATCATCAATATCATCTTCAGCTATTAAAATATGAGGATATTTTGACATCAGGCTTAAAGGTAATAAAATAATAAACCGTAAAAAGATAAGTTGGTTATTTCATCCTGTAAAAAATAGATTTAACAGAATATTATTATTGTTATTACAAAAATACTAAATAAGTGTAAACAGGAAAATATATTACTGTTTACTTTTGAAAATTGTCATCCCTAAAATTGCAGAAACAATTAAAAGAACCAAAAAGACAAAGAAAATAGTTTTAGCAATTGAAGCTGCACTTGATGCAATACCCGTGAAACCAAATATTCCTGCAACAAGTGCAATGATAAGGAAGATAGCAGTCCATTTTAGCATGACTTTAATTTTTAAATATTTGTTTAATTAAAATTCTATTAAATTATTTTTTAGTATCTATTGTTTTAATTGATTTATTATCTGAATAAATATTTTGTAAAACACTTTGATGATTATCTTTTGAAGAATTTCCTTTAACAGATTTAATACTGATTTGATTATCTATACTTGGTAATAATGCATGTATAAACGCATTCTTCAATACTTCAAATACAGCAGTCCATATATCTGAATCAGGGTTCTTAAAGCTTCCTTGCATGGGCACCTTTGTAGCAAGCTGATCTTTAGGTTGATTTTTAAAAATGAATCCTGCTGTGCTTACCGCCGACTCCCATATTTTATGAAAAAAACTATCATTATTGTCTTCAGGGCCTACAACATCTAAATCTGTTATCAAAGGTTTTACATATCCTTTAAAATTTCCATTATCAGCAGCCATTTCAGTATATAATCCAAATGTACCTTTGTTAATATCAAAATTGCCGTATGCTTTAAGAAAGTCATTCATCAAAACAAGATTCGTATTATTTAATTCAGCATTTAAATCAAAAGTCGGATGAATAGCGAGCGCATTTAATTTCATGTTTAAGTTCAGGTTTCCATTATATATTTCGGCATTTGCAAAAACAGTTGAGGGAAGTTCAATCTTCCTGTCTTCAATAGTCGAAAGATTTTCTGCCAGAATATAAGCATCGTCTAAACGGATATCAATTTTAGGTGTAGCTGTATTATCAATATAGTGAATCCTTCCGTTGTTTATTTCAAATCGATTTACCCGTAATGGCATAAAGTCATCCAATAATTTTCTGAAATCATTTGTGTCTTTTTGAACCTGGCTGAGCTCGACTTTATCTTTTGTAAAATATACAGCCGGGAAATCAAAAACAAGTTCACCGACTATTGATCCGTGAAACAATGCTTTCCATTCTATAGATAAGTCCACAACTTTGGAATTAAAAAATTTTACATGTTCACTATTTGCGGTATCTATTTTATCAATGTAAATGTCATTTAACTGATAGGCTCCCCTGTAAATTGAAATATCAATATCTTTTATATGGCCATAGTAACCATCCATGTTTGCAAGTGTCTTGTTTGAATAATGAAGCACAACAGTCGGTAGAACAAGCCGAATTGCAATCAACACGCATAAAATAATAATAGGAATTTTATATTTCAATATTCTTCTGTCGATACTTGCCATATTATCTGTGCTTTACAATTATCGGGTTAATAATTGTGCCAATATGAAAATGAAAGAGAATAATCATGAGGAATTATTTGAAGTATAAATATTTTAAAACATATTTATTAATTCAATATTTTTTAATTATTGGTTTGTGAATGAAGGCTCTTATTAGTTTATAAATAATGTTTGTTCCTCATTATGGGGAAAATATTCACTGAATTTATTTTAGGTATTAAAATATTTAGGCACAAATATTTTAGATCAACTCTGATAATAAAATATTTTAGAACCTCAAAAAATAAAAAAATGAAAAATCCCGCAGTTAAGAAAACCATTTCAAATGGTATTAAAAAAAATGTTACTAATAATCACAAAAAGGAAGTTGACCTATCTGCTAAACTTCTTAAATTATTTGATGATGAATTAAAGGATATTTACTGGGCTGAAAAGGCGTTAGTAAAGGCTATTCCCAAACTAATAAAAAATGCAACTTCCGAAGAACTTGTATCTGCGTTGAATGCTCACCTGAAGGAAACAGAGAATCAGGTTATACAATTAGAGAAAGTATTTAAACATATAGGTAAAGATGCTCAGGCTAAGAAATGTGAGGCTATGGACGGATTGATCAGGGAAGCAGGGGAAATTATTGATGAATGTGAGGAAGGAGCAATGCGGGATATTGGAATAATTACTGCTGCTCAAAAAATAGAGCATTATGAGATTGCAACGTATGGTACTCTTCAGGCTTTTGCAGAACACCTGGGTTACGAAGATGCAGCGGAGCTGCTTGAAGAATCATTGGTTGAAGAAAAAAATGCAGATGAAAAATTAACTCACATTACAGAAATGATTTTTAATAATGAGTTGGTTAATGAAATGCATTAAAACGGTTTATATTTGATTAATTAGGGCAGCAATTGATGTTGCCCTTTTTTATATCATTTAATATAGAGATTAAAAAAATAAAACATGGAAAGAAAATCGGTAAAAATAAAAAGAGCGTGATTATTAATAACCACGCTCTTTCAACAGGAAAACTACATTTTATTTTTTAGATATTTCTGTCACCGGAATTTCTGCGGGGATCAGTACCTTCTGATTTTCTATCGATTCGGGCTGAAGGAGAATCAGTATCTTCTTCCTCTTCTTCTTTCCGGGAATCTTCATCTCTTAAATTAGATTTTCCAGGTTGACTTTGATTTGAATCCATTCCCGGGTTTTGTTTTTTGATTTCATCTTTTTGAGAACCAACTCCAAAAGCGGTAGGATTATTAGGATTTGTTTCTTTCTTTGAAGATTCATTTCCCTGTTTTTGTTGATTAGACCTGTTATCAGTCTGCTGATTACGTGGGTCATTTTGATTTGTAGCCATTTGATATTTTATTTTAAAGTTCTGTAAAAACAATAAAAAATCTATGCCACTAAAACGTCCCGTAGTTTAAATTAATTTTCAGCAGGAATAAAAATATTAAATGTTGCTCCTTTTCCGGGTTGTGAATATGCAGTAATAAAACCATTATGGTTCTCCGCAATTTTTTTACAAATAGCCAATCCTATTCCGGTTCCTGAATATTCACTTTTTCCATGAAGTCGTTGAAATAATTCAAATATTTTTAAATTAAATTCACTTTGAAATCCAATTCCATTATCTGAAACAGTAATTCGACAATATTTTTTTTGATTATCAGATTCCTTAATGTGGATATTTTTCCCATGAACAAAATCAGCGGATATATCTATTTGAGGAGGAATATTTTCCCTTGAGAATTTAAGAGAATTAGAAATCAGATTTGTGAATAGTTGTGAAAATTGAAATGGAATGATATTTAATTCCGGCAACTGGTTGATATTAATAATTGCTTTCTTCTCGTTGATATTTTGTTCTAGTTCCGATTTAACTTCCCGGAGTAACAAATTCAGATCTGTAAGTTCAAATATTTTTTCAGCAGTATTTGTACGAGAATAGGTCAGCAAATCATCGATTAACGTTTGCATACGGTTTGCGGCATTTTGCATCCGTTCAAAATAATCTTTACCGCTTTCGCTCAGGTTTTGTTTTTCTTTTTGAATAATCCGGGACGCGAATGTCTGGATTTTACGAAGTGGCTCCTGTAAATCATGACTGGCAACATAAGCAAATTGTGATAATTCACTATTTGATTTTTTCAGATCTTCATTTAATGAGTTAAGCTCTTTGGTTCGGGCATCCACTTCAGTTTCCAATTCAAGTCTCATTTCATTTTCACTTTGCCGCAATTTATTTTCTGCTTTTTTAGAATCTGTAATGTCGAGAAGCATATTAACCGCGCCAGTAATTATTCCATTTTTATCCCTCAGTGGTTGAGGATGAGGCATGATATTATGACGTGAACCATCAGGTCGCTCAACTATAATTTCCTGGTTACTTACAATTCTTCCTTCTTTAATAGCAACAGCCATTGGGCACTCATCCAGTGGCATTGGCGTTCCATCAGGGTGATATATTTTCCACGAGCCACACCATTTACTTTCACCAATCAGGGGTTCTGCTCCCCATAGATTTACAGCAGCCTGGTTATAAAATTTAATATAACCTTCAGCATCGCATGTATAAATGGCTGCCGGTAACCCATGAATTATTTCACAATAATATTCTTCACTAGTTTCTTTTTCGGTAATAAAATGTCGAGGATTATTTATAGTTAAGGATTTCATCACAATTTACATCTGAACCATAAATTTTTCAAAAGGTGGTTGAGGAAAAAACAACGACCATTTTGTAGACATTACTGAATGAATGATTTCTTTAAAATGAGCAAAATGATTGGGTTTGCAAATATATAAGCTGGCACCTGCACTATACATTTTGCTTACCAATTCTTTGCCAGAAGAGGTAGATAGTACTCTAACCGGTAGATTTTTTAATTTATCTGTTTTCTTTATTTCTACAAGACATTCAAAACCATTTTTTCTGGGCATATTAATATCCAGGAAAAGAACATCCGGTAATTTGTTATTTGGGCTGTTGAGAAGATGCATTAATTCTTCACCATCTTTTACCCTTATAAAATTAGCCGGAACAGCTAATTCATTTAAAACTTCTTTAAAAAGGAGGCTATCATCATCATCGTCTTCAGCAAGCAGGATATGATGAGGAACACTATTAGGCATAGACATAAACCAAATTTAGCCATAAAAAATTATTTCCCCAATGAAACGAGAAAAAAATTCCTCATTTTATTGAAGGGAAAATCTATGCCAAATATGAATTTTTTATACGCCTGTATTCAATGAAGGAAATCAAATAATAAATTTAAATTTTGAGATTTTCAGGAATATAAATATAAAAGGAAGACCCTGAATCAGGCCGGCTTTTCGCCGTAATGTAACCTGCGTGATTCAGAACAATTTTTTTACTTACAGCTAAGCCAATTCCGGTACCGCCATATTCCATTTTGCCATGGAGACGTTGAAATATAATAAAAATGCGGTCGAGATACTGTTCATCGAAGCCAATCCCATTGTCACTGATAATAAATCTATGAAAATACTCATTCAGGTTAGATGGCTTAATATCTTTTATTTCATTCCCTTTTACAATTGCATAATGAATCGTAATTTCAGGAGGAACTTCTTTTCTTGAAAATTTTAATGCATTATTGATTATGTTTTGAAATAATTGATGCATTTGAGATGGGACAGAAAAAATTAATGGTAATTTCTCAACTTTAATTTTTGCTTTTTTTGATTTAATTATTTCATCCATATCATTTAAAACAGAAGCAACTAATTCGTTGAGGTTTGTTAATTCAAATTTGTTTTCAGAACGAACAAGCCTGGAAAAACCAAGCAGGTCATCTATTAATTTTTGCATTCGTATTGCAGCGTCCTGCATCTTCTGAATATTAAATTTTCCATCTTCATCCAATAGGTCAGAATGTTTGTATACAAGACGATCCCCAAATGAACGGATTTTACGTAATGGTTCCTGTAAATCGTGACTTGCAACGTATGCAAATTGTTCAAGTTCATTATTAGATCGATTTAATTCTTCTATTTTATTTTCCAGATCCTTTTGAACAATAATTTTCTTTTTAAATTCCCTTATAAGAATAAAATAAGAAACGAGAATTAATATAAGCGAAAAGAAAGTAAATAATAAAATATAGAACGGTGTTAAAGTAGTTATTGAGTCTTTTACTTTATTTCTGATGAAAAGCAAATCTTCTTCTTCTTTTTGAGACCTTTCAATAACTCCGCTTATCTGATCCATAACATTTTTCCCGATTCTAAGCGAAAGAATCATGTCTTCATTCTTTATATTATTTGTTGAAACCAGGTGAATTAAAATATTCATTAATTCATACCTCTTCTGTATCAACATAGTCAAAGTGTCAATTTTATGTGTTTGAACCAGGTTGTCAATGGTTAATAATTTTAAATCCTTAATTAGGCTATCCAGTTTTAATTTTGAATTATTAAAAGTTTGCAGGAAAAGCGAATCACCCGAAAGCAAAAATCCCCTCTGTCCGGATTCAGCTTCTTTAAGTATGGAAACTACCCTTTCAAATTTATAAAGAACTTCACGGGTATGGATAACCTTTTTATCAAAATTTATTAAATCGTAAATTTTTTGATAAGATAGAATTGAAATGATCGCTAATAAAATAAGCGTTAAAAAAAGAGTTATTCGTGCAAGTGAATAATAAGATAGTTTCACATTCATATTTAAAGTTCATAATTAATACACTTTATAGTGGCAATTTATTAACTCTGTACAATTCTGCAATGGTTAAGTGAAAATAATTTCGCAGGTAATGAATCAATTTCCCCAATAAAACACAGAAATAATTTCAATTTGTTTTGAAGTGGCATTTTTAGAAGCAAAGTAAACTATATTTTATTGGGTTTGATGTTTGAATTCACCGGGAATAAAAATCAATAATTCTTATGAACCTTAATCAGTCACAGACCCAAAAACAGATCCTTAAATTTTCTCCATTGCAAATTCAGTTGCTGAATCTTTTACAATTGAATTCACTGGCAATTGAACAAAAAATTAAGGATGAGATCGAAGAAAATCCGGCCCTGGAGGAAGGAAAGGAAGAAGATGGTGAGGAAGAGATATTTGAACAAAACGAAGAAGAGCCAACAACAGATTCTGAATACGAGCTTGATTATGAAGACTACTTTGGCGATGAAGACATTCCATATTATAAAACAACGGCTTCAAATTCTTCCAGGGATGAAGAAGTATATCCGTTGCTTGTTTCCCAGCGTACAACTTTCCAGGATCAGTTAAAGGAGCAACTACAGTCGTTCCAGATGGATGATCATTTGAAGAAAATAGCTTTTTACCTTGTTGATAGTCTTGATGAGGAGGGATACCTTCGAACATCGGTTTCTGATCTTGCAACCGATTTCTCTTTTGCAGAGAACAATATTACAGAAGATGAACAGGTCATTGAAGCGTTAAAATTTATTCAACGTTGTGATCCACCCGGTGTTGGTTCGCGTTCATTAAAGGAATGCCTTCTCATTCAGTTAAAAAGAAAAAAAGTTCAGGATGATTTAACGCAAAAGGCCACAACGCTTCTAAATAATTATTTCCACGAATTTTCAAATAAGAATTATGAAAAAATAATGCGTGAATCTTTCGTGTCGCTGCATGAATTGAAGGAAATATTAAAACTCATCACTCATCTTAATCCT
>JANWIS010000149.1 GCA_025449775.1 Ignavibacteriaceae bacterium | reverse complement strand
GTGGCGAATTTGACAAGATTAATTAATTCTTCGCAGTCAACTGGTTTAAGTAAATACGCCAAAGCCCCAAAGTTTTTAGCAGCGTTACGAGTTGCTTGTTCATCATATGCAGTTACAATAATAATTGGCAAATGTAGTCCTCGTTTGGTAAGAATTTCCAACAAGGCACATCCATTCATTCCGGTGAGATGAATATCAAGGATAATTAAATCATTCTCCTTAGGTTTCCACATATCCAAAAATTGTTCAGCTCCTTCAAAGGAATCACATTCGAAACCTGTGGATTTCAAAAGCATGATAAATCCATCTCTCACACTTTGGTCATCATCTATAATATGGATCATTTCTCATAGAGTTTACTTTTTATTGAATTTTAAACTTAAAATAGTTTTAAAGTTTAGCGGAGTAAATAGGTACTTAGACCTATAAAGGTATCATTGCGGTAATCTTGAAATAGTATTTTGGAATGTACTAGATGTTTTTCTGTTTAGTATTCACTTCTAAGTAAACAAAACTTTTAAATAAAAAAGACGCACTTTCATGCGTCTTTTAACAAGTTTTAATAAGTACTATCTGCCTAATACATATCTTACATTAAAACCAAACCAGCCGCCCTCAAATTCAGTGTAGTCTATAACTATAAATGTTGGCCGCCAATCGGCACCGATCGCAAGAGGGAAATCGAAATGGTATTCAAGTCCTACTTCTCCGGTAATTCCAAGAAGAAATGGATCACCAAGATAAGTAGATAGACCAGCGCCAACATACCAATCAAAACCCTTTTCACCCAATCCCTGATAGAGTAAATCCCAGAGTACTTCGAGACCAACACCATCACCAAAGGAGACATCAGCATGTAATCCTTTAAACCGGGCATCAACTGCATAATGACCTCCAAAGGCATCTCCAAAGCGTATACCTATTTCCTGAGCCTGACTCAGTTGTGAAATACCTATAATTACCAGAATTGTTAAAAGAAAAGTTTTCATATGCTACTCTCCACTTTTGTTTTAAATATTAATTAAAATGAGAGAAACCGAACTATCATTAATCTACACAAATTACAATTCATTTAATATTATTTTATTTAAAGACAAATAATTGCAATTGTTCTGATAAAATAAAACTATAAATGTATTTAGAAAATAACAACATTATTTTTCCGAAAGACCAAAAGATTTTCAGTTAGCACCTTTTATATTCAACTTCTCAGCAATATAAACCATTTCTGCGACTGACTTTACTTTTAGCTTTTCGGTAATACTTAACCGGTGATTTTTTACTGTGTGTTCTGCAATTCCTAATTCTGAAGCGATTTGTTTATTCAGCCTCCCGGTAATTAAGTATCTGAAAATTTCATACTCTCTTGCAGTTAGAGAATTAACAATTATTCTAAACTTCTCTAATTCATTTTGTTTCGTCACCAAGTCATTACTTCTGATGAGAGCTTCGTCGATGGCATTAAATAATTGCTGATCATCAATAGGTTTTTCGAGGAAATTTATCGCACCTTTTTTCAACGCTCCAACACTCATTGAAATATCTCCATGTCCGGTAATAAAAATTATTGGCAGACATTCAAACCTGGTTTCTATCTCTTCCTGTAACTCAAGCCCGGTTTTGCCTTTTAGAAAAACATCAAGAAGGATGCAGCCGGAACCGTTATAATTTTCTCTTTCTAAAAATTGTTTTGTATCCGGAAACACTTCAGCTTTGTAACCACCAGATTCAAGCAGCAATGAAATACTTTCACCAAGTTGCTTGTCATCATCAATAATAAATACTTTAGAATTTTTTTTGTTCATCTTTAGATATTTTCAAGCTGAATGAAAATTTTGCACCACCTTCGGGAAGATTCTCTGCCCGGATTTTTCCCTCGTGATCTTCAATAATTGATTGGCAGATTACCAATCCAATTCCCATACCTTCCGTTTTGGAAGTGATAAATGGTTTAAAGAGTTTTTCTTTTATTGTTTCGTCTATTCCACTTCCATTATCCTGGATTGAAACAATTACCTCATCAAGATGAATGGAATTGGAAATTGTTATTACTTTATTTGAAGTACCAGCTTTTTCCAATGCCTGTGAGGCATTAAAAATTAAATTGAGTAAAACCTGCTGGATCTGAATCCCATCTGCAGTAACGTAAACCGGTTCATGAATTAAATTAACATTTAAATGGTTATGGTGTCTAACTGCTTCATTATTGTAAACAGCAATAACTTCATTTATTAAAGCATTAAGATTTACTTTTTCTTTTTCTCTTCTTTCCAGCTTCATCATTCCTCGGATGCTGCTGAGAATTGATGCTCCTCTTTTATCATTATCAACAATTTTTTGAAGTATTTCTTTCAGTAATTCGGGATTTGCCTGGTTCGAATTGATGAAATTAATTCCTGCCTGTGCCGTGCTGAGGATAGCTGTTAAAGGTTGATTTAACTCATGAGAAAGTGAAGCTGTTAACTGACCAAGTCTCAAACTTCTGTCTTCGTGCAGGAATTCTCTGTATCTGTTTTCAGATTCTATTATTTTCTTTGTCATTATTTTTTGGTTTTTATTTAAGCGTATCAAATTACCAATTAATACGCTTTGCAGTAAAACAAAGAGCAGCACAGAACCAATAATCCATTTATACTCCTCAACCAAATTTATTTCTTTGAATAAAATAATACTTTCCTTCGGCAGCAATTCAGAATCCGGAATACCCCACCGTAAAAGTTCTCTCCAGTCAAAAACATTCTCATAATAATCTTGTTCAATAACCTTAAATGAATTCGGATCTGCACCATTTAATATTTTTACAGCAAACTGACCTGAAAGCAATCCAACTTTTATAAAGCTCAGAATGTATCCACCAACTGAGCCTTCACCAAATCCCATATCACTATAAGCAAAGACCGGAGAATTTGCACCTCTGCTAATCAGCCTGATGGCTTCTGGGTTATAGTACGTAACCATTTTACTGTCTGTATTAAATGATGGAACAAAAATTATGCTCTGATCAGGCAAACTATTGACTTGATGTAAAATTTTATCCATCGAAAGATCTGTCATAAATGTGAAAGTTTTATCTTTCATTGTTTTTTGTACAGATTCTTTTGCAAATGACATCATCACTTTATCGAAAGGTGTTGTTCCACCTATGAAATAAATCGAAGAAGTTGTTGGAAATATTGATAACGCTGTTGAAATCATTTTATCGATATTTATTTTTATTCCTACAACCGCTGTCTGATCATTTAACCTGAGATCGTTGTTAAATCCTAAATTAGAATAATCAAAATCAACTGATATCGTGGGGAAATTTAGAAAATAACTCTCACCATGATTTTTAATTACGTCGACAGCATTCCTACCAACACAGATTAATAAATCTAGCTTAAAGTCCTTGTACTTTTCGTTGTACATATCAAATCGTTCTTTGGGGTAATTATTTTTAGGATAATTTTCTATTTCAAAGTATTCCATATGTAAGTCTATTCTATCACCAAATTCTTCAGTAAGCTTTTGTCTAATACCATCAAGAATAGGACGATATGCTGGTTGTGCCGGAGACAGTCCAAAAAGTATAAGAATGGTTTTAGTTTCTTTGGTTTGCTGAGCATAACCAAATGAGAAAAAAAATGTTAGAAGAATTAATATTAAACTCTGTTTAAGCATGTATAGTTGAAGTCTGAATAAAATTATCGTTAATTAAACAACACTGCTGAAAATTAAGAATTTTTGAATCAACAATCTGAAAAAAAACCTATGGAATTGTTTTGCTTTAGCAGCTTAGGAGATTTGTTTACTGCTTGATAAATACTTTCCGATCAGTACACCAATTATTACAGTAAGATACAGCTGACCAAACAATGCAAGAAAAATTGCAAGAGTTCTTGCGAGAGGAGTAATTGGAAGTATATCACCATAACCTGTTGTTGTAATCGTAACGAAACTGAAATATAGATACTGATGAAATTGACTTGAGTAAGTACTGTTAAGTGAAAAGGCATTTGGTACAAAAAAATTAATTACCGCAGCCAGAATTGCACCAATGAAACCGAATAGCAGGAAAGCAGCGACTGCACTGAAAATGACCTGCGAATCAACATCACGACTTTTAATAATGCCAATTAGTAAATTGAATGCAACATAAACGAAGAAGAAAACAAAAATAATTCTGTTGACAAGATCTAGGTGTATATTGGCAGTGATTGCATTTAATAAGCTCAACACTATAATTATATATCCAATCTTCCCGAAGGATTTAGATTTAACACGGCTTTTGTTCAATGTGAGTATTGAGGAAAGTAAAATCAGAGTTAGGAATAAAAAATGAAAATAGTTTGCGAACTTTGATTCCCAATAATATGGAGAAAAAATTATCACAATAATGATGCTGATGATAAGAGTAAGCTGGGAGTGGACTGAAATTAGTTTAGAAAACTTTTTAAACATTGTATCAATCAAAAATTTTTAATTGAATAGCGAGAAATAATTTATTTAATGAAACCTTGACGATTCAGTTCATTCACAACATTATTGCTGACGGTTTTAACAACATCACCAGTGTTTTCAGGTTCATAGGATTGTGACTTTGCACTCCAGATTAATTTTCCTTCCTTTGTTTCATACAGGTTGGTTCCCATGTGAACAATTGTTTCTTCAGCCATGTAGCCGGCATTATAATAAACAGAAGCAGTTGAAAAATAAAATCCGTAAAATCCGACATAAACATTTGAAGATGCACCGCTGTACATAGTTTTAAAAGTGCTTTCACCCGCTGCAATTATAACCAGGACAGCATCAACATTTTTGTCTTTAAAGTATTTTTCGAAAGTATCTTTGTTCAGCTCCTGTCCTTTTGGTATTTCCTGCCAAGCTGTTAAAACTTCAACATTGTAAAACATCAGCCGTGAACGAAATTCGTTTTCATATACTTTTCTCTTCCATTCTTCCTTTGCAGCACCAACCACAAGGATTTTTTTTAATTCTTTGCCAATGAAAGATTCATCAGCATAAATATCTGAAAACTGTGTTGATGGGCTGCAAGAAAAAACACTATAAATTATTGAAGCCGATTGAATTAATCTTAAAAATTTTTTCATCATATACCGGATTAAATTTTTTAATTAGAAATGAAAAAGAAAAAGGCTGTTCATTTATAGACAGCATCAAGTTAAACTTAACTTTATTTTTCAGGTGGATATTGATCTAAGATCTTAGCCACTGCTTCATCAATAAACTGTTGTCTCTCTTCAGGAGTTCCTCTATCCTGTACAACTGCAGTGCCTATTCCACGCCAAACCAATTCATCTTTTGCATTGTCTGCAAGATCAATAATTAATGAACCTTGTGTATAATAAGAAACATCTATGTTTCTTCCCTGTGGATAAGGACCCCACCATCCACCGTAACCATAACCGTAGTCAGTGACATTCATTTTTTCAGAAGTACCTGCTTGGGCATAAATCAATAATTCTGCATTACCTGATTCATCCCTGGTAAATCCCTTTTTCTTCATTTCATTAACAATAGCTTCCAAAACTCTTTTCTTAACAAGCGGAGCTGATTCTAATTGGCTGTCTTTAATCACTCCGGTATAAATATCGAAAGTATTGTAACTGCTGAAATTTGCTGCAGGATTATAGTCATTCGTTACAGATACTGATGAACATCCTGTAATCACTAAAAGTGAAATGATTGCAATGAAAAAATATTTTACCATAAACACTCCTGAAGTTAAAATATAAAAATGTTTTTTCGAATCTCTGAAGAAAATTTAATTAAGGTTTTGGTAATGCAAAAAACCAATTTACTCCGACTCCAAAACTCAATAATCTGCTGTTACCTAAAGAAGTTCCATCTGATGTCGGAACATCTGAATATTCTGAATCATTGATCCAGTGATACCGAACATTCACATCCAGCAATAATTCTTTATCTAATGGAAAGAGAACTCCACCACCGGCTACAAATCCGGCTTCGCTACGGAAATCAGATTCATCAACAGGTGTTTGCTGTGAGCCAAGTGTATAAGTACCGGTTATGCTTGTCTTGTATGTATATAAACCACCTTCCAATAAACCGTACATTCTCATTCCTGGTCCGGGAGAAATAAATCTCAGGCTAAGTAAAGCAGGAATAGCGGCAACATGACCCGATACATCTATATTTCCCTGCTGACCTCCGCTTGTAAAATCTCCGTTTACTTTATCTTCATTAATGCTTGATCTAAGATAGCCTAAAACAAAAGCGAGTCTGAAATTCTCTGTTAGATCATAGTAGAATCCAACCAAACCTCCGAATCCAATGTTATAATCCTCCGCGTTTTTACCAAGTGGAATTAAGAAGTTACCTGTCAACTCTGTTCCATAACCGTATTGCGGAAATGAATTTATTGTTGTTAGAAATAACAGGGATATTATTATTAAAAAATTTTTCATCAAGGTTTCCTTTTCGAGTATTGAGTTATTGTATTAGTTGTGTATTAATTTCAGCTATCGATTAAATTAAATTTCAATTTCTGTTTTCTCACGAGCAACAAAACAGTTTGAAAATCTTTTCTGACATTTGACTTCCATCTTTTTCAGGAATTCATCATCGTGATCGGGATCGTGATGAGTAAGTGCCAATAATTTTACATTTGCTCTTTCAGCAACTTCTATTGCCTGGTTAAAGCTGCTATGACCCCAGCCTGATTTTTTTTTCAGCTCTTCATCAGTGTATTGTGCATCGTGTATTAATAGATCAGCATTTTCTGCAAACTTCACAACGTTTTCATCAATTGAAATTCCATGTTCAATATCAGTGCAAAAAACTATTACTTTTCCTTTACGTTCGATGCGATAACCATAAGCACCACCGGGATGATTATGCTTGTTTGTTTTTACTAATACAGGAGTAGGTTTTTTAACTCTTGGTTCGAAAACTTTTTTGGTTTCTTTGAGAAGCATAAAATTAAAATCCGCACCCATTTTTTCAAGCTGAACCGGAAAATATTCTTTTCTCATTTGTGTCCTAAAAATATCTTCCAGTGAATTCAATTTATATCCCCATCCCAATGCAAGGATATTAATTTTTTGATTTTTTACAAGTGCAGGTGCAAAGAATGGGAAACCTTGAATATGATCCCAATGAAAATGTGTGAATGCAATAAAGATTTCATCCTGCTTATGTCCGCTTTTCAAAAAATCCTTACCAAGTTCCCTTATGCCTGTTCCGGCATCTAGAACAGCTATATTATTTGTTTCTTTAACTCTGATTTGAATGCATGTGGTATTTCCTCCAAATTCTTGGAAACCCGGACTGCAAACAGGAATAGATCCTCGTGTTCCATAAAATTTAACTAACATTATTTAAAGTAACCTTCACCTTTAAGCTTAGCAACAAGTTCATCTCCGAATGAATTGATAACATCCGAAGCTTTATCCGGGTCAACTGTTTCAGATATTCCACTCCAGATAATCTTTTTATTTGTTGTCTCGTAGATATTTGTTTCGAGAACAACTACAACATTTTTTGACATGTAACCTGTAGAGTTTGCGTATGCAATTCCGGAATAGTAGTAACCATAAAAACCATAATATGAACTTAAAGGAATTGTATAAAGATATCCGGCTTTATAATCCCGTGTCTGATCCATTGCGACTAGTCTTGAAACAACAACGGCATCTATATCAAGATCTTTAAAATATTTTTCAAAGCTTGTTGAGTCAACCACTTCCTCATAAGGCATATGGTCCATTGATGGTGTGGCATTAATTCCGCCGTCTTGAAAAGCTTGTGTCATTCCATCTTCAAAATTTCTTCTTAGCAATGGTTTCTCTTTGCTTACAATTCCAAGCACAAGAACTTTTTCAATATTTCCTTTCTGATAATTTTCTTCCTGCCATTCGCCAATGATATCTGTTTTTGCTCCTCCGCAGGAATTTATAATAACTGAAATTGAAATGACTGAAAATAAAAGTAAAAATCTGATTACAATTTTGTTCACATAATCCTCAATAAATTTTAAAATACTTTTAAATGAATTATTAATAGATCGGATATCCGACTCCAATTCCAACCGGTGGATAATATCCTCCGCCGTATGGTCCCCACGCTCCTGGTGCATAAACACCAACACCAACGCTGACATGACCAGCACCGCAACCTGAAAGTGAAATGATAATCAGCATTATAATTATTGCTATTACCGATATGATTTTATTATTCATCTTTCACCTCTTTAAATTCTCCTTTTTCCAATGGCCATTTTTGTATAGTGAAAACTGCTCCTGAAGGATCAGCAATGATTGCAGCATTGTTACCTGCTATTCCTTCAGTACCTAAATAAACAGTTCCGCCAAGTGATTCAACTTTTTTTACAATCTCTGAAGGATCTGTTACTGCGATGTAAGGCATCCAGTGTGGTTTTACATTTTCAATTGGAATTTTAACAACACCGGCTCTCGGTCTTTCTTCTTTTTCCAAAACGTGATATTGGTTTTCTGCACGTGTATCAAATTTTTTATAAGTGTACCCGAAAAGATTTTGATAAAATTTAACCGAATTGTCCACATCATTCGTCCATAATTCTGTCCATAACCATTCATTATAAATTGGTTCACCATCTTTCGGATCACCTGAACTTGATTTCACTAAAGCAAGCACGGCACTTTTTTGATCAAAGACGAATGATACGATACCTCTGTTTGGAAGTGGAAACGGTTCTCTGTAAATGCTTCCGCCGTTTGTTTTAAAATAATTAGCAGCATGATTTATATCATCGACTGCAAGGTAACTGATCCATTGAGAATATCTGTTTTCTGATTCTACATCCTTTAACTTGAAAATTCCCGCAATTGGTTTATCACCATGCAATACTACAGTATAATCATTCTCATCATCACCAATGTTTAAATAAGTCCAACCGAATAGTTCAGTATAAAATTTTTTCACTGCTGGTACATCATCAGTCATTAAATCCCGCCAGACAAATTTCCCCGGATGTGATTCATTTGTTGGTGCTGTGTTAATTGGAGGTACAATTGGTAATTCAGAAGAGCATGAAAATAAATTAAAGGCGAGCAAAAGAATTGTAAAACTGTTTTTAACCATAATGATGTTCTTCCAGAACTAAAAAAATAATTTAAATTGCTGTAGATGGATTAATAACTGAAAATTTATTCAGAGTCAATGACTAACAGTAATACAGTTGCCATTCATACTTAAAGTTCGAAACCTAATAACACTTTAATCTGTGAATATTGGAATTCCGACGTGCGATCTATAGTACTGCCATCCTCAGGTATAATATTAATATTGTTTATAAATGTTTGTGATCCGAATGAATAAACAATCCCGACTGTGACTAATGATTTAAGAAATTTAAAAGATGTACCACCTGCAATATGCAAAAGATCCCAGGAAGAATAGGGTGAAAGATTTGTTGTGGTACCATCAACGGAAGCAGAATAATCACTAACAACGCTGGCTGACAAAATCAGATCATCATCTAAAAAATAGTCGGCACCGAATCCAAAATTAACAACACTCTTTGCTTCGTGATTCAGATCGTTTGTTAAAGTTTCTCCTGAACTTTGAGATGTATATGGAGCTGTATCGAGGACATTAAATTTTTCAATTGCATCGTACCATTCAGCACTTAAATGAATTTTAACTTTGCCGAATCTATAAGCACTTCCGGCACCAACTGCCCAGGATGAATTAAACAGGGATTTTATTTCTTCCTGGTAGTTACTACTGAATTGGTTTGTATCAACTCCTGAAACAAAAAGATGCGTTCCAGCAGATCCATCACCAAAAATATTCAGACTCGGTGTGGTAACTGTTAAGCCGAGAGTTAAAGAATTGAAAACCATGCCAATGCCGGTTTTTAAAAGAGCTCTGCAATTATTAAATCTGTAATTTTTAATATCTGTAAAAGAGGCAAGTTCTCCATTGGATTGTAATGCCTGCAGAATAGTAGAGGATGTAAATTTATTACTTCTGTAAGAGATATAACCAGTAACACCAAATCCGATTGTATTACTTAATTTAGTTGAATATGTAACTCCGCCCCAGATATCATTGGAATTTTTTTCATAATTTATTCCACCTGCAAAATTTTCTAAACCCGGTGAAGTTGAGATTACATCTATTGAATCTATAATTCTTGTTCTAAATTCGAGATTTGTAGTCTGTCGTGTTAAAATCGAAAAGGCTAACCGATCATCGCCTAAAAAGTCAAAATCAAAATCGAAAGCAACGAAATTAGGTGAAGGAATAATTGATGAATATTCTAGATCAACTCCTTCAGCAGCTCCGTCTTTTATAGTATAGTTATCAAGCTGATAAACCTGTGCACTTAAAATAAACTTAATATCAGGAAACAAAGCGATAGCTCCCGGATTATAAAAAGTTGCACTGAGATCCGAAACACTTCCGATTACTGCACCGCCTAAAAGTGTTGATCTGGTTCCATACTGAATATTCCAATAATTATTATCCTGACTAAAAAGTTTGAATTGAATTATAAAAATTACAAGCAGTACTTTTAAAAATTGTTTCATTTTTTTATTCCTTAAAATTCGTATTTAATTGATGTATCAATTCTATAATCTGATTTTGATGCATCAGCCGAATGAGGCTTGTTGTCATGATCAAAATATAAAGTAAGGTCCCAGTAAAAATCTATAAATATTTCCCAGCTTAACTGAATGTTATAACTAAATCTTATTCTGCCGAATTCAGTTAAACTAGGGAGCAGATAAAAATATGTCAGTAAACTGGCTTTCGGGTGATCGTATTTAAAAAGTTGATATTGTGCGTTTATTAATCCTTCAATGTTATAAGTTGCTTCACTCTGATCGGTTAGCCACTCTCTATTAAAAAGTAAACCGCCAACAACATAGGAATACTGATGTTCGTATTGAATTACATTATTTCCAATACCGCCTCCAATTGATGCTCTAAGTTTTATTCCTAGTTCAGTATTTTCTTCCAGATTGGCAAGACCGGTACCAAACCATGTCCGCTCAAAATTATGCTGATAAGTAAATGACAAATCCTGTTTTCTTGATGTTGGCTGGTCTGCTGTTGTAGTTATAACTGAGTTCAGGATTAATTCTGAATAATTAATTTTCGTACGGTACTTGGCATCACCACCAAGACTCAGTTGTCCAATCTCGTTTGCTTTCGTGTAACTAAATCCTAACTTAACATATCCATCAAGTATATCCCAGAATGATTCTTTGATTCTGTTCATGCTGACAATGTATTTCATGAAAAGATTATTATTGATCGTTACACCTTTAACAACAAGCATTCCTCCATAGTCAGATTGTTCAATAGAGCCGAAGTAAACTCTTCCATCAACAAGTTCAACTTCATAAAAATTTGTTGTTGAACTGGTTCTGATTTTATCCCATTCGATATCTATTGTTCCCATATCATCAGTGCTTAAATTAAGTATTCCAACCTTCATATATTTTATTTCACCTGTTACCTTATCACCATTCTTAAGTATTACAATATCAGTATTTTGAGCAAATGAAGTTGGACTGAGAAGTATTAAGGTATAGGAAAAAACTGAGCAGGCAAAAAATATTTTAAACATAGTACAAAATAATAAACAATTCTGTTTATTCAGGCCCTAACAGAACAGCTAGCCAGCGTGTCTCATCAGTACTATCCAGAATTATTTTTATCGTTATGGTTAATGGAACTGACAACAGCATTCCGATTGGACCAAGAACCCATCCCCAAAAAAGTAATGAAAGAAAAACTACAAGTGTTGATAGGCCGAGTCCTTTTCCCATAAATCTTGGTTCAATAATATTCCCAATTAAAGTGTTGATGACGACAAAACCGATAACAACAATAATAGCTTCGATAAATCCGAATTGAATAAGAGCCAGTAAAGCAGGAGGTACCAATGCAAAAAAAGATCCAATGGTAGGAATATAATTGAGGAGAAATGCTAATAATCCCCAGAGCAAAAAGTAATCAACGCCCATGATGGAAAGAAATATTGTTGCCAAAATTGCATTACATAAATTCAGGATTGTCTTCAGACCCATATATTTATTAATATTTTCAGTGATTGATTGGAACCTTGCAATAGCTTGATCAGGGCTCTTTGAAAATTTTTTGAATTTTACTGGAAGACTGGAAATATCGACAAGCATAAAAACTACTGTTAACAATATCAAAAAACCGTTCGACAAGAGTGAACTAACCTGATTTAGAATATCACCAATGAGTTTGAAAATAGAAGATGGTTTAAAAACCTCATCGATCTTTATTTCTTTTTCGATCATGCCTGAACTGGTCAGCCAGTCCATCAATCCATGAAACTGTGAATTAATTTTGGCTTCATACAAAGGTAATTTAGTTGTAAAATCATTAACCGAAGTTCCTACAACAACTCCGATACCTCCGATAAAAATAAGAAATGTAAAAATCACAATAATAATTGCAAGCGGACCGGGAACATTTTTGCTCTTAAGCCAGAAGTAGGGCGGAGAAACAACTATGGATATAAATGCTGCGAGTAAAAAGGGGATTACTATGGATTCTGCAGCTTTCATCCCGGCAATAATTATAACGAATGAAGCGAACACAAGTAAAACC
>JANWIS010000148.1 GCA_025449775.1 Ignavibacteriaceae bacterium | reverse complement strand
TTATAATGACACCTGGAGTGATATTTCGTGGAATGGTGTTTGGGAAGGAAAAGTAAACAGAGATGAATATGGCTGGACTGCTGAAATCAGAATTCCTTTTTCGCAGATGAGATTCAACGAAAATGTCGTGAACAACTGGGGTATTAATTTCAAGAGAGTTATTGGAAGAAAAAATGAATATGATTATTTAGTTTACATTCCCAAAACTGAAAGTGGTTTCGTTTCTCACTTTGCAAATCTCAGTGGTTTGGAAAACATTTCCGGAAGTGGAAAGATTGAGGTTCTACCTTATATAACAACCAGAGCAGAATATCTTCAATATGACGATGGTGATCCGTTTAATAACGGAGCACAATTTATTCCTGGTGCCGGTGTTGATTTTAAAATGGGAGTCGGCTCAAACCTGAACATGACTGCAACTATTAATCCGGACTTCGGACAGGTTGAAATTGATCCGGCTGTAATTAATTTAAGTGATGTTGAAACATTCTTTGATGAAAAACGACCATTCTTCATTGAAGGATCAACCATTTTTGATTTTGGTTATGGCGGTGCAAGAAATTATTGGGGATTTAACTGGAGTAGTCCCGAATTTTTTTATAGTAGACGTATTGGTCGAACACCTCAGGGAAGCATTCCTGACACGGTCGATTATGTAGATTACCCTGATGGTACTCATATAATCGGTGCAGCTAAACTAACAGGCAAAATAGGCAATAGCTGGAATGTTGGAACAATTCAAAATATAACAAAGAGAGAGTTTGCAAGAATTTCAACTAACGGAATTCAGTCTGAAACTGAAGTAGAGCCGCTTAGTTATTATGGAGTGTTCAGAGCTCAAAATGAATTTGATGAAGGACAGCAAGGACTCGGATTTATTTCAACGTTGACATACAGAGATTTTCAGGATGAGAGACTGACGAATGAATTTAATAAAGATGCATTTACATTAGGTTTAGATGGGTGGACATTTCTTGATTCATCAAAAACATGGGTTATTGCAGGGTGGGCTGGGGCAAGCAGAGTTGGAGGAAGCACTCGGCAAATGATTAATTTACAGAAAAGTTCAAGACATTATTTTCAACGGCCTGATGCTTCTCACGTCTCAGTCGATACATTTGCTAACTCACTAACCGGATATTCAGGAAGAATTTATTTGAATAAGCAAAAAGGAAATTTTTTTGTTAACACAGCTTTTGGTTTTATTACTCCCGGATTTGATATAAATGACCTGGGATATTTTTTCAGAGCAGATGTTATTAACTGGCACGCAGGGGCCGGATATTATTGGTCAACTCCAACAGAATTTTACAGGTTTCTGGAAGTTGGTGCAGCAATATTTCAGAACCATGATTTTGGCGGCAATTTAACATGGGAAGGAATTTATCATTTTGGTTCCTACCAGTTTTTAAATTATTATTTTGCTAACTGGTCGGCGGCTTACTACACCGAATCGTTTAATAATAACAGAACAAGAGGTGGACCATTAACTATAAATCCTCCATCGTATGAACTGACCTTTTCACTTTTGTCTGATGATAGAAAAAACTGGATTTTAAGTCTGGGTGGTGGAATTTTCAAAACCGAATATTCAGATTTCTGGTGGGTTGATCTAAGTCTTGAATTTAAACCTGTACCCAATATATCATTTATTATTGGACCATCATATTCCAGTGATAATGAATTCGCTCAGTATGTTAATACTTTTGAAGATCAGTATGCAACTCAAACTTATGGAAGTCGCTATGTATTTGCGGAACTCGACCAGAACACTGTCTCTGCAAGTGTAAGATTGAACTGGACTTTTACACCCGATCTTAGTTTGCAGATTTATGCGCAGCCTTTAATTACATCCGGGGACTATTTTAATTTTAAAGAATTAGCATCACCCGGTACATATGATTTTAATGTTTATGGAGAAAATAATTCAACTTATGATGAAGTGAATTATATCGCTGACCCGGATGGAAAAGGACCAGCACCTCCTATCGACATTGGTAATCCTGATTTTAATTATAAATCGCTTAGGGGAAATGCAGTTTTAAGATGGGAATACCTGTCTGGCTCAGTAATATATTTTGTGTGGACTCAGACAAGGTCAGAGGAATTGGAAAAAGGAGAATTCAGGTTTGGAAATTCTTTTTCAAGGATGATGTCAACACAGCCGGAAAATATATTTATGATAAAGATGACCTACTGGTTAAACTTTTAAGGTATTCTTTTCCATTCAGAAAAACTCAAAACTTGCTTACTTTTACACATCAAAAATTCTTAATTGTTCATTATGAATTATAACAAGCCCCGGTAGCTCAGTTGGAAAGAGCGTCGGTTTCCTAAACCGCAGGTCGGAGGTTCGAATCCTCTCCGGGGTACTAATTTGAAATTAATAAATTAATTAATAATAATCGGGAGAATATTATGATGAAAAAGAAAAGTGCATTTCTGGGAATAATATTAATTTTATCCGTCTTTACAGTCCAGAGCATCGCACAATCTCCATTCGCTCCGTGGGCAAAACTTTCAACAGATGCACCAAAAAATATCAGTGGAAGAAAGTTTTCGGTTCCAACTAAAGATGAAGTTGGAATACCACCATATCCCGGAGCTTTTATCAGTTCTGTTTCTGCACCATCGACAGATACAATTAAATACAAGCAGGAAGTTCTTCCTTTTGTAAATTTGGTCACCAGCGATATTCCTTCCAATGTGATAGCTTTTTATAAGAGGAATTTTACAAAAGCCAAAGGATGGAATTACAGTGAGGAATTCAGGACCTTTGTTAAGGGAGATCTTGAGAGTGCCGGGACAGGTTTTGTTCCATCTGTTGCTATACGGGATGAAAGCGGTGATAATTATGATTTGGTGTATGTTGATTCAAGTGTTAAAAGCAAACTAAAAACCCGCATAGTAATTACGTACAAACCGACTAAATAAAATCTGGATTCAGTAGCACGAAAATAAATCCGTTATAGAAATTTTTAGTTAGAAAAATCTTTCATCTAGACTGAAAAATGATTTTACTTCTCTGTCGAATTTGTCGTATTAATTATACTCGCATTTTTTTTATTGAAAATTGTTACTGCCACAATTGTCGTTTTTTGTAATAATTACCTTATAAATAATAATAAAAATTGATTGGAATAAATTTCTGATTTTAGTCATTTCACAAAGTAATTTTTCAATGGCATTATACTTGACTTTTTGATATGCAAATAAAGAAATCAAAAGGAGTATTAAATAAATGGGAATTACAGAATTAATCGTTATCGTTTTTTTAGCAGCACTTGGTTTATTGGCTTATGGAAATTCAAAAAAGGTAGAACGAGAATTAAGAAGAATGAACGCAAATAAATAAATATTTTTCTAGGGGAAAAGAGAGTTCGAACCTTAAAAAGTTTGTGCTCTCTTTTTTTTATTAATTACTTTTACTGACTTTTCCACACCGGCCAAAACAATATCTGCAACACCGCAGAATAAACCAGTCTCAATCACTCCCGGATAATGTTTTAATGATATTTCAAGCTCTTCCGGATTTTCAATTTTCTCCATGCTCAAATCAATGATGTAATTATTATCATCGGTTATAAACCGAGTTTCTCCTTTTTTTCTGAAAACAGGTTTGTAACCTCTGCTTTCAAATTCATTAAAGAGATGGTTGCATCCAAACTGAACAACTTCAACAGGAAGCGGAAACTTGCCAAGTGTTTTCACAAGCTTTGTTGAATCGACAATCCAGATATTTTTCTTCGACATCGAAGCAAGAATTTTTTCATAGAGCAATGCACCACCTCCTCCTTTAATTCCATTCAGGTTTTCATCAACTTCATCTGCTCCATCGATAGTAAGATCCAAACAGTCAACTGCATTAATTTTTGAAATTTTTATTCCGAGTATTCCGGCTAATTTTGTAGTGGCTGCAGAACTTGAAACTGCTGTAATATTTAATCCGGCTTTAATTCTTTGGGAAAGTACGTTCATCATTAATGAAACTGTTGAACCGGTTCCGAGCCCGATTATCATCCCATCCTCAATGTATTCAATAGCTTGTTCGGCTGCTAATTTTTTTTCTATCACTTGACTTCTATATAATTATAATATCTGATTGAAAAATCTGTCATTTATTTTTATCATACAAATTATTTTCTGAACAACCAGAAAATTAATGAAAGAAGCAGACTACCGATTATCATTGTCGTGACAGGGAGATAGATTTTAAAGTTTGGTTTCTGGATGATAATATCACCCGGTAGTTTTCCAATCGGAAGCTTTGTCAACCAGGGCCAAAGTAGTCCAACGAGCAAAATAATTATTCCAAGTATGATTAGTGTTAGCTGCATTTTATTGTTTATCTAACCGATATCTTTCATTAAAGAATAAAAAAGCGGCTATAATTATGAATGACCCGAATAAAACATCAGAAGCATAATGAGCTCCGATAAAAACTCTGCTCACTGCAAGAGTTATAGCCCAACAGCAGACGAGCAGTAATACTAAAATCTTCAACCAATTTTTTTTATCTGCAACTAATATAATCAATGGTAGGAGCATCCAGCCTGTTGCTGCGTGTCCGGACGGGAACGAATCAAACCCAGTTATTCCTTGTGGTAAATACCACGGAGTGAATTGTGAAAAAACAGAATCGAGTTCTCTGAATCTAACCCTTCCACAACAATATTTTACTCCCTGTACCAAAACGACGTATCCGAAAAATGCCATTCCAACTACAATCTTTGCGAAGTTTATTTTATTAATGTTTTGAGCAGGCTCATTGGTGTGAATCAGTAAAAATATTCCTGTGTTGATGATGAAAGAAGTACTTATAAAAATTAAAATATGATCTGATACAAAACTCTCAACCAGAATGTTGCTTAAAATTATATCAAGTAAATAAAGAATTAAACAAGTCGTAACTAAAAAGAAAAATATTTTCTTTATCCAGGATATCACATCACTTTTTTGTTTTATATAAGAGTAATAAACATAAATTCCACTGAGAATAACGAGTACTCCCGGAATCATCCCATATTCTTCAAGAAATTTTGTCCAACCTGTTTCTTGATTTACGATATGTTTCGAGATATCAAGATCATGTATTCCAAACAGGATCGAAAAAACTATCCAAATAAATAACAGGAAAGTTGTAAACTTAAAATATCTTTTCATTGAACAATGTTACTATAAAGTTTAGTCTGTTTGAAATGTAAAACACATAAAACTATCTTTGTTTTAAAAATATCATTTAATAATACAATAAATAATTTGATATAATTTTTTCGTATCAAATAAGTTCTCAACTTAAAAATCAGAAACAAAATGAAATCATATTTAGGAAATTATCAAAGGACAATTGAAAAAACTCTCGAAAAAATTACTAAGGAAAAAATAATTCAGCGTATCTGGCAAAAGGATCATACAGTTTGGAGAAAAGAGCCGGCGGAAATATCCGACAGGCTTGGATGGCTCGATTGCAGGGAAGTTACAAGAAAATCTCTTGATGAGATTAATTTATTTGTTGAAGAGATATTGAATGAAGGTTTCACTCAAGCACTTTTAATGGGAATGGGTGGTTCCAGCCTGACCCCAGAAGTATTTCGAATGACGTTTGGGATTAAAAATGGATATTTGGATTTACATGTAATTGATAGTACTCATCCTGAAGCTGTTCTTGAATACGAACGAACGCTTTATCCCACTAAAACTTTATACATTGTTTCTACAAAATCAGGTGGAACAATAGAGACAATGTCATTTATGAAATATTATTTTACTTCAGTATCTAAAATAATGGGACAGGAAAAAGCTGCACAACATTTTATTGCTATAACAGATCCAGGAAGCGGACTTGAGGAGACAGCAAAGAATTTAAACTTCAGAAAAATATTTTTGAGCGATCCAAATATTGGCGGGAGATTTTCGGCACTATCACTTTTCGGAATAGTTCCGGCTGCATTAGCTGGAGTTGATATAAATAAATTATTTGATGAGTCAAAGAAGATGATTGGTGAATGTGAATCTAATGAGTTATCAGAAAATACGTCTGTATTGCTTGGTTCAATTATCGGAACTCTTACTGCTGAAGGAATTGATAAACTGACATTAATAATTTCACCTCGTTTAAAATATTTTGGGGGATGGCTTGAACAATTAATTGCTGAAAGTACAGGCAAAGACAGAAAAGGAATCCTTCCTGTCGATCTTGAACCTTTAGTTCCTGTAAATGAATATGGAAGCGATAGAATATTTATTTACATAAAAATTTCCGGAGATAATTATTTTGATAAAAAAGTTGTTGAAATTAAGGGTGCCGGATTTGTTGTTCTTGAATTGGAGCTTAAAAATATTTATGAACTCGGTGCGGAGTTTTTTAGATGGGAATTTGCGACAGCTATTGCTGGTTATGTACTTGATGTTCAGCCGTTTGATCAGCCGGATGTTGAATCGACTAAAGTTGCAGCAAGAACAATGATGACTGAGTTCCAGCTGAAAGGAAAACTACCGGAATTAAAACCGGACTTCGAATCGGATGGGATGAAAATTTATTGCGAATCGAAAGTTGAAAACTTGGATAATGTTTTCCCATCCTTCCTTGCTGAATGTAAGAAAAGTAAAAACTATGTTTCAATCCAGGCTTATCTTAAACCTGATGAAAAAATCTGGCAAATGCTTCAGCAACTAAGGTTAAAAATTTTGAATGAGTATAATGTTGCAACAACACTTGGTTATGGTCCAAGATTTCTTCATTCAACCGGACAGCTGCATAAAGGTGATTCAGGTAACGGGTTTTTTATTCAACTTTTTTCTGATTTCAGTGAGGATGCAGGCATACCTGAAATTGCTGGTGATTCAGCATCTTCAATTTCATTCAGAACATTGATTAAAGCACAAACTTTGGGTGACAGACAGGCATTAATGGATAACCATAGAAAAGTGCTGAGCATTGAATTGGGAATGAATGTTATACATAGCCTGGAAAAATTGATTCAATCTTCTTATTAAATGTATAATCAAAGATTATTCATTTCTGACTACAATTTTTGCAGTTCAATCCATTTTTCACCATCATAATTAGTCCATTAAAAAATCTCTTGCATTTTAAATCTCCTTTATCGTATATTTACGATGAACGATTAAAGGAATTGGTAATGGCACAATCAAAGAAAAATGAATTTACACAGGAGGACATCTGGTTAGCCGATGTTGCGAAAGCATTATCACATCCGGCAAGAGTACGGATATTGAAAATACTTAATGATATGAGCACCTGTATGGTTGGAAACCTTGTAAACAAATTACCTTTGGCACAAGCAACAGTTTCTCAGCATTTAAAAGAACTTAAACGTGTCGGGCTCATCCATGGTGAAATCGAGGGACCTAAAATCTGTTATTGTGTAAATAGCAAAGCACTTTCGAAAGCAAAGAATGCACTTGATAATTTATTTTCAAAAATGGGTTGTTGTTAAAACAAAAATAATAGGAGTTAAAAATGGAAACACAGAATGATTTAAAACAAGTTGTCAAAGAAAAATATGGTCAGATTGCTAGAGAATCAAAAAGTTCAGGCTGCTGCGATCCAACCTGTTGTGGAGACACTAATAATAAAATTGTTGATTATACTATATTACAGGATGAATACGATCATCTTGATGGATACAACGCCGATTCTGATCTCGGATTAGGCTGTGGATTACCGACTGAGTACGCTGAAATAAAAAAAGGTGATACCGTTGTTGATCTCGGCAGTGGTGCGGGAAATGATGCATTTATTGCAAGAGCAATTGTTGGCGATTCTGGAAAAGTGATTGGGCTTGATATGACAGAAGAAATGATTGATAAAGCCACTCAAAACAATTCAAAGCTCGGGTTTAAAAATGTGGAATTTAAACTTGGTGATATAGAAGCAATGCCTTTCGAAAATAATATGGCAGATGTTGTGGTTAGTAATTGTGTGTTGAATCTTGTTCCCGATAAACAAAAAGCTTTCTCTGAGATTTATAGAATCCTGAAAGCCGATGGACATTTTTGTATTTCTGATATAGTAATTCAGGGAGAAATGATCGAAGACTTTAAAAAATCTGCTGAAATGTATGCCGGCTGTGTTTCTGGTGCTATTCAACAGGATGAATACATTAACTTAATCAAACAGACAGGTTTCAAAAATGTTGAGATTAAGAAAACAAAAAACATTGATTTGCCCGATGATCTCCTGAAAAAGTATCTTACTGAAGACGGAATTAAAGAATACAACCAGAATGTTAAAGGAGTATTCAGTATTACTGTTTTTGGGGAAAAATAATAATTAGAAAATTTGAAAGTAGTTAGTGAGAAAAAGAAGATATTTTCTGAAAAAATTATTGAACCATTCAGTATCTTTTATTCTTTTCTGTCATCTTCAAAAAATATTTTAAGCGTTGATTAAATGCTTCCGGTCTTTTTCTCGCTCCTTCTATCCATCCTATTCTTATGCGCTTATAACTCAAAGGAAATTTTTTAAAATAATTCCAGGTCTTTGAATTCCTCTTTAATGCTTTTAGAATATCCGGGGCAATTTTATATTTATCATTCTCAGACAAATTATTAAATACATGATTAACTGCTGTAAGTCCCACTTTTGTCATTTTCTTTTGTTTTATAAGACGACGGATACGCTCCGCATTCATTGGTGAAAGCTGGCTGCCTTTTTTTCGCGGTGTAAACCTTTGTGCAAATCTTTCATCATCAATCTTTTTTAATGTGCTGTCTATCCAGCCAAAACATAATGCTTCTTCAACTGCATCGTTGTATGGAATTCTTGGTTTGCCTGACTGCTTGTTATAATACACCAGCCAGATTTCTGTTGCAGTTTTAAAATTATCTTTTAACCATTTCCTCCATTCAACTCTATTCTTTGCATAAAATTTTTGGGTGATCTCCATTTTCCAGTTAGTTCATTTTAATAGTTGAAGAATTTTCTTTGGCAGCTTTGCCTTGATCAGTTCATATGATCGTGAAATATACTTTTCCCATTCTTTCTTAATTAGTCTTTCCGGTTCTTTGATAAGAATCCATTTATATCTTGATACATAAGGAGCCGGAATAATTCCATCAGTTTCAGT
>JANWIS010000147.1 GCA_025449775.1 Ignavibacteriaceae bacterium | reverse complement strand
CATCTTCGGAAGCAGTTGAGAATGATGTAATAGCCTTCAATTCATTTATAAAATTAATTGACGAAACAGCCAGTCTTACTAAACTGGAATATGGAATCGAAGAAAAGTTTTCAATTAATTTTTACCTGAACCAGCTTAGAACCATCGCGAAGTTTGCAAGATATAATATTCCTGAAAAGTCAGGATATGGCGTCCAGGTAACAACATTAAATGAGATAAGGGGATTAAGTTTTGATTATTTGTTTATCGGTGGATTGAATGACGGAGATTTTCCAACACGCTTCACTCCTGAGATCTTTTTTTCAGGTTCGTTTGCAAGAGAAGAGAATCAACACCAGGTTGAACAGCGATATTTATTTTACCAGGCATTGTGCACATGGAAGAAAAAATTGTATCTAACTTTTCCTCAAACTGACGGTAAACGTGACCTTGTTCAGTCAAGTTTCTTGCAGGATTTTAATTCGTTGTTCATCACAAGTATTCTATCGAAAACTGATTTTGAAAATATGATTTATTCAAAAGAAAAATTGCTTGAACTGCTTGGTAAAATTCCTGTTGAACAAAGAAATAATTTAAGGCTTCCAGAAGAAGTGAATATTGATTTGACAGAAATATACAAAGCAATTGAAATCGATAATAAGAGATTGAATGATCCGTTTGGTGAATCAGAGTTTACAGGATTTTTGCCGAAGAATATTCCTGATGAATTAAAAATCAAATTGAATGAAATTACGGAGAAAGAATTTTCTGCAACTCAGCTTGAAAAATATGCAAAGTGTCCGTATAAATATTTTGTTGAGAACATCCTTAAGCTTGAAACTATTACAGAACCAGCCGAAGAACTGGAAGCATTTGAATATGGCAGTCTTATTCACTCAATACTTTATGAGTTTTATACAACACTTCGGGATAAAAAAAATCCATTTCCTAAATGCAGTCCTGATGAATTTAAAACTGCTGAAAATCTTCTCTTCAAAATAGCAGAAAGAAAGTTTGATGAATTAAATCTCAGTTTAGAAATATCTTTTTATGAACGTGAAAAACTTCTCGGGATTGCAGGAAATAGAAAACAGTCTCTTCTTTATAAATTTCTTGAAGAAGAAAGCAGCAGTGATGATGGATATGTACCGGAATTTTTTGAGATAAGTTTTGGTAAGATTAAAAATGAAGAGCCGAATAAAAAATTTAAAGAAGGGATAAGTGCCGGCAATGTGAAATTAAAAGGGAAGATTGACAGGATCGATATAAATGAAAAAGAGAAAACAATTAGAGTGGTTGATTACAAGCTCGGCGATGCAAAACCAACTTTTGAGGAACTTGATAAAGGAATTTCTTTACAGCTTCCTCTTTATCTTTTTGCAGCAAAGGAATTAATAAAAAAAGAGTTTGAAACGGAATATATACCGGCTGATGCACAAATATTTTCTTTAAAATTTAATGAAAAGAATTTTGGTAAGAAAAGTATTGTACCGAAACAAAGAAAATTGAAAGATGAATCTCATAACGAAGAGATTGATTCTGTCAAAGCAATAATTGACCATTGCATCGAAATGGTAAATAAATTTTCAGAAGATATTTCGAAAGGAATATTCCATCTTTCAACATTAAAGAACAGGGAAGCAAAAGTCTGCAGGTTTTGTGATTTTAAAAAGATTTGCAGGATACAGGAAGCGAAATGAAATTTTTGGAGATTAAATTTATAAGAATGAGTAAGAGAAAGCTTACACTTCCTCTTACTCTTAAAACACCTAATACTTATTTCATCAATACCATCTTCTTAGTTGATGTGAAAACAGTTCCATCAATTCCATTTGCGTTAATTATGTAATAGTAAACTCCATTCGATAAATTTGAAGCATCAAAATTTATCTCGTGACTGCCGATGCTGTAATCACTGTTTGTCAGCTCACCAACTTTTTCTCCAAGTGTGCTGAAGAGATCTATTTTTACACGTGAATCAACCGGCACTGTGAATTTTATCATCGTTGATGGGTTGAATGGATTCGGATAGTTCTGTGAAAGTATAAATACTTCCGGTCCTTCAATTGTTCCTTCAACTAAGTTTGAATAATTGAACGAGCCGTCAAAATCAATCTGTTTTAAACGATAGTAGTACGTTCCTCGTTCGGTAACAGCATCAAAATATTCATAATCAGAAATTTCAGTTGTGGTTCCGTTTCCTTCTACAAATCCTAGTTCAATAAAATCAATTTCGTTAATACTTCGTTCAATGATGAAACCGGAATTATTGCTCTCTGACGCAGTAGTCCATTTAAGCATAAAACCTCCTTCAGCTTTCATTGCGAAAAAGGCTGTCAGCTCGACTGGTACAAAATCTTCAATTGTAAAGTTTGCGTTTGACAGATCGAAGAAAACATTTCCAACGGCTTCAACTTTTACTCTTGCTGTTGTTGTTGGAATGTTTGGAAGGAAAATATCTTCGGATCCGTCATTGCTTGTATTAGATGCTAGAGTTGTAGTGAATGTGTTTCCACCATCTGTTGAAAGAAGAATATTAACCTGTGTAACATTCACAGGTGCAACACTTGTATTAGCTACATTCCAGGTTATGGAATAGGTTGTGTTTCCTTGCCATGTAACAGCAGTATTAGGTTGAGTAACAATAAAAGGTCCGGCTGTACTTGTAACATTGATTGCAGTCATCTGTGCATAATCGACTCCACCTCCACCAACTCTGTTATCTCTGACTATTAACCTGAAAGTTAGTGTTCGTGTGTAAGTTGGTAAAATTTCTCCGATAGTTTGAGTGTTATTCAGAATGTTCGAAAGTTTTGGAAAATATCTGTACGGAACATTGACAGCTTCAAATGATCTGAATATCGGTGCATTACCTGATGGAGTATTTGGATGACCTGCAGGTCCAAGATCCCATTCTTCCCAGCAATAAGTTAACGGATCACCATCCGGATCGGTTCCTGATCCAACAAGCATAAATGGAGTGCTTATTGGAATAGTAAATCCGCCTGCTGGAACAGTAGCTAATGGTTCACTGTTACCTGTTGCAGTAATTACAGGACAGGAATTTCCATTTCCATTATTTGTATAATTAACCATCTCCACAAATGAAACTACATGCATATAGTCATCACTGTTTGATTGTAAATTCTGATTACCGCAAATTCCTGCATATGACATAATTGTACTTCCACTTCCCGGTTCATATGCGGTTCCGGCATTTCTATTACCGCCACCACAAGCTCCCGCATTTCCGTTGAATGAATGATTGCCACCGTACTGATGTCCCATTTCGTGTGCTACATAATCAATATAAAATGGATCACCGATAGGCTGAGGTAAACCTGTAACTCCTCTTGCTTTATTTCCATTCTGGCAAACAACACCAAGATATGCTACACCACCACCACCAGTACTAAAGACATGTCCGACATCGTAATTAGAGCTTCCAATAACTAAATCGAGATTGGACTGGTTTTGAGCAAGCATTGCAAAACCATCACTATTTGTATATGGATCTGTTGTTGGATTTGTATAAATGATCAGATCATTATTGGCAATCAGTTGAAGTCTTACACCAATTTCAACTTCATAAACACCTGTTACTCTGTTTACTGCTGTTACAACTGCAGCAAGTCCAAGTGCAACGGTTCCACCATGAAAAATTGTATACTCTCCTGTTGTTGCACAAGCTAATCTGTAAGTTCTTAACTGTGGACCGATCAGAACATCCGGATTTTCCTCAACCAAATTCCTGATATGTTCGCCGAATTCTGAATCAGCTCCCAAAAGATTACAGGTTGCATTCAACTGTTCATCTGTAGGGATGTAATCTTTTTTATAATAAGAAATGTAATAACGGGTTTCACCATGAGAATAAGGATCAATATAAATTGTACCGTTAATTGTAAATATTATTGCGTGAAATCCGGCAGGTGTAATATCGAATCTTACTCTGGATGTTCCATCAGTTACACCCTGACCAACAAAGGTTTTAATATTTGGGTATTTGGCTTCAAGTTCTTCTGCCATTACTGGTGATTCAACAATTTTGAAAGTCTCGAACCTGTTATCAGGCATAGGTAAACTTATATTGAAAGCAGAATATTTCACACGTACTAAATTTTCGTGCGGTACCTGGTTTAATGCTGATGTCAAATCCTGTAAATCGAGTTCAAGTGTACGGTATGATTGAGGAATGATGTACCGGGTTCCTGAAGAATTAATTTCAACTTCAGAAACATCGTTCCAAACATTACCCAAATTTGATTGCGGGATTATAACCGATATATTCAATATAAATACGCTTGTAAAGAGCAGAGAAAAGTTTTTGAATGAAAACAAATTTCTCATTGTGCCTCCTGTTTTTTATGATAATAATTATTTAATATTTAATCGCGAACAAAATAGGAAGCTTAAAGTTGTTTGTCAATCAGAAGTATGATTTTATTAGTCTCAAATTAAAAATTGTTTTCTAAAAGTAGTTAAAATATTGATGAATGAATTACCTAAAGTCTTTAACCGGAGGCTAAGTTTCCATGTTCCTGAATAAAGTGGTTGAGTGTATTTATTTAGGTCAGAAAGACTTCATTTATAGAGATTATGAAGATAGTTTCAATCAAGTAATTCCTTCTTGACATCATAAAATCAATTACTTAATTTTGTGTAGCCACTGTCCGGAATGCAGTGGCAATTTTTTTTATTAATTCAGGAAAATAAAATGTCAGATGCTAATTTCGTTTATCTCACGCGAGAAAGAATTGTTGAGATCGAAAAAGAGTTGAAGGAAATGAAAACTGAAGGCAGAAGAAATATGGCTGAAAAAATAGCTGAGGCCCGTTCTCATGGTGACCTTTCTGAAAATGCAGAATATGATGCGGCTAAAGAAGAGCAGGGATTATTTGAACTAAAAATTGCAAAACTTGAAGATATTCTTTCACGTGCAAGGACAATTGATATTTCACAGTTTGAGAATGGAAAGGTTCATATCCTTTCGAAGGTTAAGATTAAAAACCTGAAGAACAATAAACTATTCGATTATCTTCTTGTATCTCCCGAAGAAGCAGATTTTCAGGCTGGAAAAATTTCCATCACTTCTCCTGTTGGCAAAGGATTGCTCAATACAAAAGTTGGTGATAAAGTGAAAATAAATGCACCGGCAGGCATTCTTGAGTACGAAATTATTTCAATCGGTTAATTCTTTCACCTCATTATTATTTTTAATCAAAATAATTTCAGATTGTTAAAACCATTAAATCATTCAAAACACTTTAGGCAGATAAATTTATTTTCAGAAACCAATGACAAAAACAGTTGAACAAAAAGTATTAAAGTTTATAGATGAAAATCATCTGATCAGCAAAGGAGATAAAATTCTTATTGCACTCAGCGGTGGAGCAGATTCAGTTTTTCTTATTTCCTTTTTATTGAAATACAAAAAAAAGTTCAATACTGACTTATCTGCGTTTCACCTGAATCATAAACTTCGTGGGAAAGAATCAGAAGCGGATGAAAAATTTTGTAAAAACTTTTGTTCGGAGAATAAAATTAAATTTATTGTTTCTGTTAAAGATGTTAAATCATATGCAAAAAAAAATAAATTATCTGTTGAAGAAGCCGGAAGAGAATTAAGATACAATGAATTAAATAAAGCGGTAAAAAAAAATCACCTCACAAAAATTGGAACTGCTCACAATGCAAGTGATAACATCGAAACTATCCTTTTAAATTTTTTTAAAGGGACAGGTTTAAAAGGATTAACAGGAATTCCTGTCAGACGAGAAAATATTATTCGTCCGATTCTTTGTCTCAGTTCGGAAGAGATTCGTGAATATTTAAAAGTTAATAAAATCAATTTCCGCATCGATGAAAGTAATCTTAATCTGGATTATGAGAGAAACTTTCTAAGGAATGAAATAATTCCAAAGCTTAAACAAAGGTTAAACCCGCTTCTTGAAGAAAAGATCAGCACAACGGCAAATATCTTTAAGGAAATTAATTTATTTGTTGAAAAGAAATTAAGTGAATATGAAAACAAAACTATCGCATTTTCTTCAAATGAATTAACTGTAAACTTAAAAAGATTATCTGGACTTGATAAAAATTTATGGAGCCATTTTCTTAAATCGATGATTGAACAAAAATTTGGAATTGAATTATCTTCGGTGAATATCAAATCGCTAGTTGATTTAATTTCGTCTCAACCCGGTGCTGAACTTACTTTGAAACAAAATGTTATCGCTTCAAGACTAAGAGAAGTTCTGCTTGTGAAAAAAGCATCAAAAAACCGTTTAAAGAAATATAACCACACAATTAAAGTCGGACAGAAATTAAAACTTGATGGAACAATGATTGCAGTTGAACAGGTAAAAGGAAAAAACATTAAATTGGGTCAGGATAAATTGGTGGAATTCATTTCGGGCGATGACACAGGAAATAAATTTACAATCAGGAATTGGAAAAACGGAGATAGGTTTCAACCGATTGGTATGAAAGGCACTAAAAAGATTTCTGATTTTCTTTCAGACGTAAAAGTTTCTTCAAGCAGAAAGAAAGAACAGCTAGTACTGACAAATTCAGGAAGGATTGTTTGGGTAATCGGGTTAAGAGTTGATGAAAGATTTAAAATTAATCATGACACAAAAAATATTTTTAGACTTACAGTAAGTCATTCATGAACAATATTGACAAGATAAAAGCAGGTAAAGATGAATTTGTTCTCCTTTACTCCGAAGAACAAATTCAGCAAAGAGTAAAACAGCTTGCCGAACAGATATCCGAGGATTATAAAAATTGTATTCCTGTATTTATCGGGGTACTAAACGGCTCATTTCTTTTTATGTCCGACTTGATTAGATATGTAACAATCGATTGTGAAATTGATTTCTTCAAATTATCAAGTTATGGAGATGAAAAAATATCTTCTGGAAACGTAAAGCTTCTTAAAGAACTTAATTGCGATGTGACCGACAGGGATATATTAATTGTTGAAGATATAGTTGATACCGGCCTTTCACTCAAGTATATCGAAGAACTTTTTAAAGAAAGCCATCCGAAAAGTATGAAGGTGGTAACTCTGTTAGTTAAACCCGGAAGCCTTAAATATGATGTTAAAATTGATTATATTGGATTCAAAATTCCTGATAAATTTATCATCGGATATGGTCTGGATTTTGCACAAAAATATCGGAATTTAAGAGGAATTTATGCATTAAATGATAAAGGAGAATGATTTTAATAAATGGATTTGAACTTTAGAAAATTTTTTATGGCAGATAACAGCGAAAAACAACCTCCAAAAAATCCCAAACGACAGGGACCAAACCGGCCCGATGATAATTTTGATTGGTCAAAAGTTATAAGAATGGTATTTGGCTGGGGAGCGGTAATTGTTGCCGCAGTCATTGTGATGCAGCTATTCAGAACAGGACAGGAAAATTATGTTGAAATTCCTTTTGCTGAATATCGCCGGCTTCTGAATGAAACTACCAAAATAAAGGAAGCAACAATTACAAAATCCGATGTTAATGACTATTACTTCAGAGCGGATGTGGTACCAGAGGCTTCAGTAAAGATTGATGGTAAATCCACAAATGTTACTGCTATTTCTGTCTATATCCCTGAACCAATCATTAAAGATGAAGAAACTCTTTGGAAAGAAAAAGGAATTATTTATTCATTTGATAAACAATCCAGTGAATGGCTGAATATTCTTATCGGATTTCTTCCGTGGATTTTAATTATTGCTGTGTGGATAATT
>JANWIS010000146.1 GCA_025449775.1 Ignavibacteriaceae bacterium | reverse complement strand
TTGGATCTTCTCAAGTATTCCTGATTCAAGATTCGGGTAAGTGACACATGCAATCTGTTTTGTAATTGAGCTGAGCAATTTAGAAGTCATTCTAACTATTTCATCAGCCTGATCGAATTCCACATCAAGACTTTTTTCAATTAATCCTTTTTCTTTTGGATTCAGCTTTTCAATATCCATCAGGGAATTAACATAATACCTGTAACCTTTATCCGTCGGTACTCTTCCGGCAGAAGTATGCGGATGGTTTATGTAGCCGGAATCTTCAAGATCCGCCATAACATTCCGTACAGTTGCAGGTGAAAATCCTACATCATATTTTTTTGTGATATTACTAGAGCCAACCGGTGTAGCAGTTAAAATAAACTGCTGAACAATTGACCTTAGTATTGTTTTTTCACGCTGACTTAATTCTTCTATATCCATTTTACCGTTTCATTTTACCTGAAATCAGGGTCAAATATATTAAATTTACTTCAGAATTTGCAGGCACGGAACAAGGCACTACCAGGTTCAATTCCTTAAAAATGATTGACGACATCTTCAAATTGATGGAAATTTCTCCAGCCATTTCATCTAATTTATATTTTGAATACGTATTGTTAAACACTAAATTTTCTCAGAGAGAATTTTTTACTAAAGCAGTTAAAGGAAAAATTTTGTGACTACGAAATACGAAGATGCCGGTGTGAGCATTAAAACCGGTGATGAAACAGTTGAGAAAATAAAGAGCTATGCAAAGTCTACTTTTAATAAAGGAGTAATTACTGATATTGGTTCTTTTGGTGCTTTCTTCCAGCCGGATTTTGGGAAATACAAAGAACCCGTTTTAGTTTCAAGTGTTGATGGTGTTGGTACGAAATTGATGCTCGCTTCAATGTTGAATAAGCATGATACAATTGGGCAGGATCTCGTTAATCACTGTGTAAATGATATTGCAGTCTGCGGTGCTGAACCGCTTTTCTTTTTAGATTATATGGCTTTTGGAAAACTGAATCCTGAAGTTGCTGCGGAGATTATTAAGGGATTTTCTATTGCCTGTAAGGAAAATGTTTGTGCGTTAATCGGCGGTGAAACTGCTGAGATGCCCGGACTTTATCAACCGAATGATTATGATCTTGCCGGAACGATCGTTGGTGTTGTAGAAAAATCAAAAATAATTAATGGGGAAAATATTTCTAAAGATGATGTGCTTATTGGAATTTCATCAACCGGACTTCACACAAACGGTTATTCACTTGCCCGGAAAGTTTTGCTCAATAAATTTAAACTAACTGATCACATCCCATCGCTGAATAAAAGTCTTGGGGATGAACTGCTTTCTATCCATCGCTCATATCTTAAATTAATTAATCTGATGAAGAACAAAATTGATATTAAAGGAATTTCACACATTACAGGCGGAGGAATTGTTGGAAATACAAAAAGAATCGTTCCTGAGGGTTTAAAAATTGAGATCGATTGGAAAAGCTGGAATGTTCAGCCAATCTTTAAACTCATAAAGGAGACCGGGAACATAAGCGATGAAGAGATGAGGGATGTATTTAATATAGGAATAGGATTAATTTTTATAGTCTCAAAAGAAAATGAAATCAAAACACTTCAGCTTGCAAAAGAGATGAACGAGCAGGCAATAACAATCGGCAAAATTATTTAATTCACTTTTACATCTTGTTATGTTTATCGATACACACGCACATCTTTTTTATTCCAACTTCGATGGAGAGCTCGATGAAATAATATCCAGGGCGAAGAATGATAGTGTTGATTATATCCTGGTTCCGGCAACCGATATGAAAACTTCAGAACAGGTGATTGAGCTGACAAAAAAATATGAAATGGTTTACGGTGCTGTTGGTGTTCATCCTCACGATACAAAAGACTGGAACTCTTCATTCATTAATGAAATTGAAAGACTTGCGAAGCAGGAAAAAATATCTGCGATCGGAGAGATTGGCTTGGATTACTATTACGATTTTTCTCCGAAGGAAAAACAAATTGACGCTTTCAAATCACAGATTGAACTTGCACTCAAGCTTGATCTGCCTGTTATTATTCACAACCGCGATTCAGATGAAGATATTATGAACATAATCAGAAGTTATTCTGGTTCAGGATTAAAAGCGCAGTTCCATTGTTTTAATGGTTCGCTCGAAGATGCAAAAGAATTAATCGGAATGAATTATATGTTATCGTTTACAGGTAATATTACTTTTAAAAAAGCCGATAGTCTTCGATCAATTGTTCAGAATATCCCGACCGAAAATTTATTGCTCGAGACTGATTCACCGTTTATGACTCCTGATCCTCATCGCGGGAAACGAAATGAGCCATCATACGTAAAACTGGTTGCACAAAAAATTGCCGAGCTGCACAATTTAAGAATTGAAGATGTAGCTAAGATAACTTCATCCAATGCAATAAAGATGTTTGGCATCCTCAAAAAAACTGAAACTGCATCCTGATCGGAAGAAAATTGAAAAGAATATCATCGCTTATACTCATCATTTTTTTATTTCCAATCCTTCTTCACTCTCAATCTAAAATACAGAACCTTGAATCTAAAATCAGTCAGGTAATTGATGATACTTTTTTTGAACGAACTTTAATTGCTCTAGATATATTTGATTTAACTGACAGCATACACCTGTTTAGAAAAAACGAAAAGCTTCTTCTTCACCCGGCATCGAATATGAAAATTTTAACATCGATTGCAGGCTTGTTGAATCTCGGAAAAGATTACAAATTCTGTACTGATCTTTATCACTCAGGTATTATCGAAGGTGAAATTCTTTACGGTGATTTATTTATTGTTGGCGGTTTCGATCCGGATTTTAAAACTGATGACATAGACTCACTTGTACATATCATTCAATCTCTCGGAATAAAAAATATTAATGGTGGAATTTATGCTGATGTTTCAAAAAAAGATTCGCTCTATTGGGGAAAGGGATGGATGTGGGATGATGATCCCGATCCAAGCGCTCCATATCTAAGTGCATTAAATATTAATGACAACTCGATCGAAGTTTTCATTGAAGGAAGTAAAACCGGTTCACCGGCTGAAATAACTTTTATCCCTCGGACAGATTTTGTTCAACTTGTTAATAAAACAAAAACTGTTTCTTCAAACGATGTTGACAGCTTCACAGTAACACGTGATTGGGTGAACCAGACAAACCAAATAATTGTTGAAGGCCAGGTTAAAAGCGGAAGGATTGTTGATTCAACTTCATATAAAGAAAAAGTAAATATACTTTATCCGGAAAAATATTTTCTCACCTTGTTTAAAGAGCATTTGATTTATAATGGTATAAATGTGCAGAAAGATATTTATGTAAAATCCTTGGCTGGAAATGAAGTTTATCTGTCTTCAATTACAAGATCAATAGACACTGTGCTTTCTTACCAGAATAAAGAAAGCGATAACCTGAATGCTGAGATGATCATATATGCAATCGCATTTAAAGATTCCGGTGCACCGGCAAATTCAGAAAACGGTTTGGCTTCAGTTCGAAGACTTTTGGATACACTAGGTTTTGATCCTGAAAATTTTTCAGTCTCAGATGGTTCTGGAGTTTCTCATTACAATCTTCTTTCTGCAGAACTTATTCTGGAATCCTTGAAGTATATGTATTTCAAACAGAAAAATTTATTTAAATTATTTTACGATTCATTTCCCGTAGCTGGAATTGATGGAACACTTAAAAAACGAATGAAGAATACTTCTGCTTATGGAAATGTTCATGCAAAAACCGGTACAATCAAAGGAATAAGCAATCTATCAGGTTATGTCACTTCAAAAAATAATCATCTGATCGCATTTTCAATTCTCATTCAAAATTTTGTTGAAGATTATTCGACAGCCAGAAAATTCCAGGATAAAATTTGTGAGATGCTTGCAGAATATGAATAGCAGATGAAAAATTTTTACGTTTATAAAATATTCAGCAAGCCGTTTGATGCAGATCTATTATCAGCAGTTGTTTGGGATTTTGATATCACCGGTGTGCTTGAAGATGATGACCACATTTCAATTTTCATTTCTGAAAAATCCGGTACATCAGAAAATCAGATATCGGATTCTCTTATCAAATTACAAAACGAAATGATGATTGAATCTTTCAGCATAACCAAAGAATGTATTGAAGATAAAAACTGGAATGAACAGTGGGAAAAGAGCAGGGAAGTGATAAAAGCATCCGATCATATTGTTATTAAGCCATCTTTCAAAACATACAAAATGGAAAAAGATGAGATTGTTCTTACAATCGATCCGAAAATGTCTTTCGGAACAGGTGAGCATCAGACAACAAAATTAGTTTTAAGATTGCTTGAGAAATACATTAAGAAAGGAATGAAAGTTCTGGATATCGGTTCCGGTACCGGAATACTTGCAATCGCATCAATAAAACTTGGAGCAGAAAAATCGGTTGCAGTGGATTTTGATGAAACTTGTTTTGATAATTGTTATGAAAACGCTGTCGTCAACGAAGTTATAAATCAAATAGAAATTTTAACCGGAGAGATCGATATTGTTCAGGAAAATAAATTTGATCTTATCACTGCAAACATTCAAAAGAATGTTTTACTCGAAATTGCGGACAAAGTTAAAATGAAAACCCGGAAGAACTCAATTATTATTCTTTCCGGGTTGATGAAAGAAGATGAAGAACCAGTCGTCCGATATTATAACAAAATCGGATTTCAGTTTATTGAAAAGCTAATCCTCGATGAATGGATTGCTTTGGTTTTTCAGAATGAATAAAAATATTTTTTTATTTTATCAATCGTAATCAATATCTACCTTACCTGAAGTCAACAGCTCATCATCGCAGTCATATACATAGAATTTATAAGTCCCTCTTTTATAAAATGAAACTTCTTTCCAGAACCACACCCAGTTTCTTTCAGTATCAAGATAAATTGTATTGTCATATTCTCCGTTCCTGTAAACTTCAAAGTAAACTGACTTACAATCAACTTCGTAATCTAATCTTACTAATACATATAAATAACCGCCGTCATCTGGAATTGTGAAAGATGAAGCTTCGCTTTCAGGATAACCGTCATCGTCAACACCTTCACAGAAGTAAATGTCCTGTGAATAATTTATTCCGCTGAAGAGAACGAGTAAGATGATCATGAATGAAAAAGATTGTAAAAAAGATCTCATAAATTCTCCTAATAAATTATTGATAGCTGAATATTAAATATTTAAATAAGCCAAATCAAGCAGAATTGATAATTCAATAGATTAATTTACTCTTAATAACGATCTGCCGAATAAATTATCTCTCCATTAAAAACTGTCATCTCAACTTCAACATCTTTAATTTTTACCGGGTCAATGGATAATATATCTTCGCTTAAAATTACAAAGTCAGCCAGCTTTCCGGTTTCAATGCTTCCTTTTACCTTTTCCTCGAATGATGAATAAGCTGCGTTCAGCGTGTAACACTTTATTGCATCTTCTACAGAAATTTTTTCTGCCGGAATCCAGCCATTCGGATTTTGCTCATCGACTGTTCTTCTTGTTACAGCAGCATAAATTCCGTAAAGAGGATTCAGTGGAGCTACAGGCCAATCAGTTCCGAATGCAACAACTGAACCATTATTCAAAAGAGATCTGTACGGATGTGTAGTTTTGGTTCTTTCATAGCCTATTCTTTTTTCTGCCCAAACTCCATCGTCAATGCAATGATACGGCTGAACCGATGCAATCACTCCCAGCTTTCCGAACCGTTCAATATCTTCTGTCCTGATATGCTGTGCATGTTCAATTCTGAATCTTCTATCCCAGGGAGAATTATTATTTTTTATGCTTTCATAAAGATCAAGTATGGTTGAATTTGCTCTGTCACCGATTGCGTGAATGCACAACTGCAAACGGTTTCTGTCTGCATCCAACGACCATTTTTCAAGCTTGCCGTTTGTAATTACATCCATCGGTAAACCTGTTGAATATGGATATTGAATGTACGAATCAAAAAACCATGCAGTGCTTGCACCCAGTGATCCATCTGCATATCCTTTTAAAGCACCGCGATTAATTAATTCATTTTCATTCCCGGCTGTAATTCCTCCACGGACAATATCTTCGTATTTGTCAATCGGCCAGATGGAATAAATTCTGCAAGTCAGTTCTCCGTTGTCCATTAATTGTTTGTAAGCTTCAAGCTCTCCCGGCTGAGTCATATCCTGAATGCTTGTGATTCCAAATTTTTTTGTTTCTTCCAGTGCACGAAGAGTTGCTTCAACACTTTCTTGAAGAGAAAGAAGCGGAATAATTTTAAATATCAAATCCATTGCGTTGTCTTTTAAAATCCCTGTCGGTTCACCGGTTTCAGGATTGCGTTCAATCAATCCGCCGTCAGGATCGGGAGTATTTTTATTTATCCCTGCAATCTCAAGTGCTTTGGAATTTGCAAGACCGACATGACCGTCAATCCTGCTTACAAAAACCGGGGTGTTTTCAGAAATGGGATCGATTAATTCTTTTGTCGGAAGAGTTTTATCCGGCCACATTTCGTGGTCCCATCTTCCGCCTGTTATCCAGCGGTCTTCTTTTCCTTGAATATAATCTTGCAGAATAGAAACAAAATTTTCTTTAGATAAAGCCGGACGAAGATTTATTCCAAGCAGATAGCTTCCTCCGCTTATAAAATGAAGATGACTGTCATTAAATCCCGGAAGCATCAGTTTTCCTTCAAGGTCATAAACAGAAGTTTGTGCGTCAATAATATTCAGCTTCGTTTTACCGACGTAAGTAATTTTATTTCCTTCAGTCATTACCATTTCAGCGTAAGGCTGTTTTTCGTTTACTGTGTAAATCTTTCCGTTGATGAATGCTTTACGATTTGTTTGAGCCATTGTTGTATGATTGAATGAATGTATGATTGAAAGGAACAAAATTGTTAAGTAACAGGAAGATGAATATTTCATTATTACCTTTTACTATTTGTTGCTATGCAAATATAAAAAATATATTTTGATTGAATTAGTTGAGTTAAATTTTGATATTAGGATTGGGAAATAGAGAAACTACCAAAAATCCAATGGTAGCAATTATTTATAAGTTATAGTTATAAAGTTATGAATAATGAAATAAAATATATCGGTAAAGATTATCTAACTGAAAGAGAATTGTTCTTTTTATCGCTCGATTCATCTGTTGATATACCTCAAGTTATTCAATTATCAAGCAAACATTTTGCTTGTTTTATTGCCTGGGATTCTAAAAATAATTCTGTTCAAGAAATATCAGATTTAGCTGAAACTTTAATTAAAAATGGTGCTGCTTACTTTTGTAATTGGGGAAATGATTCAGAAAGAATTGAAGATATATGTGATGAGATTGATTCTAATCCTGATAAGGAGTTTGGTTCCCCAGATGATTCTGTAATTATGACAACAGCACATAAAGATGAAAGTTTGGAAGAAGCTTTATTTTTCTTTTTAACTTGTACATTTCCAGACAAGTATTATGAAGACACTTTAAAATCTAATTTAGCTATTTCAATTGGAAATCAAGATTGGGATAAATCAATAAAAAAAATTATGCAGAATCCAGAAACTGTTAGAGAATAAAATTAAAAGGCTTTATAACCAGCATCTCAACCCAACAACTTTTTTCTCTTATGTTAGTTACAAAACATTCAGTTAATTATTTAAAGTAAGGCGTTCAATATGAAATTTATTTTTACTGTGTTCTTTCTTTTTTTAATAATCCTTTTACAAAATGAAACCTTAGCCCAAGAACAAATTTGGGAAGTTTACCCGACTTCCAATGAATCGCTCATAAATGTAACAGTAAATAAATATGAATCAGATTCATTATATATAAAATCTCTGAATCAACTGATCATACTTCATCAGGATTCAATTAAATATTTGATAAAGAGAAGAGATTCTCAATTCTGGGTAGGATTTTTATTTGGTGCTATTATCGGTGGAATAGTTGGAGCTGCAGCCACTCCCGAGCCCGATACAAATTCATCAGGAACAGGAAAAGGTTTAAATATATTTTTTGGTGCGGCATTGGGCGGTCTCATTGGCGGTTTCTTTGGTTCATCTGTGGGCAGTGATGAAAAGTATCAGTTAGAAAAATTACAACCTGACCACAAAAGGGCAATATTAAACAGCTTATTTAATGAGCATTAAATATCAAAGTTTCCAAACAGAAAAGAGTATAAATAAATTAACGAGAGAAATAAAACGCAGTTAATCCACAACTCATCCCGCGATCATTTCTTTCTCGTATATTAGTTTCAAAGCCGTTAGGTTGTTAGAAAATAAAATGATTGTTAAGTCTAATTATATTTTGCTAACCTTATTCACATCATTAATTATTAGTTGTGGAGCAAATAACTATATTCTAAAAAATGATATTCCATCTTTGGAAACGGGATTTTTTGGTTTTAGATGGACAACTCCAATGAGTATTATTGATTCAGAATTTCCTAGAAAAACAGGTGCAAAACAAAGATCAGATTTAAATCGTTTTAGTACTTCTTGTTTTTCAGATGCTTACTTTCTTGATGAATTAACTAGCTTATGCCAATTTAGATTTAATGAAAATGGATTGAATTCAGTTAAAATAATTTTTGAGTCAAATCAAGTCTCAGCTGAAGATCAATTATTCAAATTAAAGGAAAAATTATCTAGTTTTTATGGAGAACCTTATAAGACATTGGGCACAAATAAACAAAACGAAAAACAAGAATATATAGTAGGTTTCTTCTGGGATGGTGGAAGGCTGGAGCTAACATTAAAACTGAACTATACAATAGAGGTTAACGCATACAGTTATAGCTCGCGTTTTGGTCCAATTCATAACGGTTAGCAGCTAACAAGTAACTTATCCCGATCATCAAGTTTTTATGAAAGCAATCATACAAACAAAATACGGACCGCCTGAAGTTCTACAGCTTAAAGAAGTAGAAAAACCAATTCCCAAAGACAATGAAGTACTAATAAAAATATTTGCAACACCTGTAAACCGAACGGATTGTGGGTTCCGAAAACCTGAATATCCTCTTATTATCAGATTGGTTAATGGTCTCTTTAAACCCAAAAGAAAAATATTAGGGAGTGAACGTGCCGGAGAAGTTGAAGCAACTGGCAAAGACGTTACATTATTCAAAAAGGGCGACCAGGTTTTTGGATTGACCGGCGATAATTTTGGTGCACACGCTGAGTACATCTGCCTGCCTGAAAAAGCCTCGATCGTAACAAAGCCAATTAACATGAACTTTGAAGAAGCTGCATCAGTCTGTGATGGTTTAATGCTTGCTTTTAACTATATAAGAAAAATAAATCTTCAGAAGGGAAAAAAAATTCTTATCAATGGAGCTACCGGATCCATCGGTATTGCAGCAGTTCAGCTTGCAAAATATTATGGAGCAGAAGTTACCGCAGTTTGTAATACCAAGAATTTAGAATTACTAAGATCTTTGGGTGCCGATGAAGTAATAGATTACACAAAAGTTGATTTTACTAAGAACAGCCAATTGTATGATGTTATTTTTGATGCGGTCGGAAAGAGTTCATTTTTCCGCTGCAGAAAACTATTAAAGAAAGAAGGGATTTTTTATTCAAGCGACCTGGGTTTCTTAGTACAGAATCCGTTCCTGGCATTATGGACTTTTATTTTTGGAAGCCTGCCTTCCGGTAAAAAAGTTTTGTTCCCAATTCCAAAGAGTAGAAAAGAAGACGTGAACTTTTTTAAAGAGGTTATCGAAGCCGGAAAGTATAAAGCGGTGATTGACAGAAGATATAAGCTGGAAGAAATTGTAGAAGCATACAGGTATGTCGAGACAGGACAAAAAACTGGAAATGTTGTAATAACTATCGAACATAATAAATGAAGGAACATTAATATGAGGCTTAAAATTATTGTTTTCATTTTTATTATAATCATTTCAATTGGATGCGACAATCCTGTTGAACAATCTGATGAAAATGGTCCACTGGTTATTAGCTTCAAAAATAACACTGGCTTTCAGTTGAAAAATATTCTTGTAGATAATAAACCAATTGGGAATCTGCAAAGTGAATCTTCAACAAAATATTTTGCATTTGATACTTTTACATTTGACACAGGTATGCCTGATGAAAACGCAAGTGCAGAGATAAACGAGGAAACATTTACAAACCACTTAAGAGGTTTCTGGTGTGGAACTGAAAAGATTACAATCAATTCCGGAAAATATTTAATTGAAATTGCGGTTGTTGATACAGTACTATTTTTAATCTGCAGAAATGCACCGCGAATTTAGTTTCGCTAATGGATTTTTCTAACTCGGTGTTCATTGTACTAAATTTTCAATCTTCAAAAAAATAACATAAAATAAGCATCATGCAAAAACATTTAGCTGCTGTAACGATTGTGCTTCTCATGGGAATGGTATTAACCCGTTTGTACTTGTTAAAAAGAACCGGTACGAAAGGCATGCATTTCGGAAGTATAGACAAAAAGGATTTCTTAATTCCACCGTTCGCTATTTTCTATTTTTATACAGTGTTTGCAAATGCATTCAATCTTCCAATCGTAAGTAAACAATCATTCTTCCATTCCGAAATAATCTCCTGGATCGGAGTTTTATTTTGCATAATT
>JANWIS010000145.1 GCA_025449775.1 Ignavibacteriaceae bacterium | reverse complement strand
CCGTAAGTATTATTCGATAGTATATTATTGTCACCGTAAATCAGCTTATTGAAAACATCCGTAGCAACTGCCGTCGGGTCAGCTTCATTTCTGTTAATTCGTTCGATGGTTTCTCTTTTAATTCTTTCAAATTCTTTTTCATCCCACCGTGGTTCAAAAAGAATTTCTTCCACAAGATCGTAAACATTATAAAATTTTGAAGCGAGACAGTTAACATCTATCACAATAGTTTCTTTTGTTGTGTACATGCTTACACTTGCACCCAGTTCATCAATTGCTTCTTCCAGCTCAACCGGAGTTTTGTTTTTTGTACCTTCCATTAAAATATCAGACATTAAATTTGCAACCCCAATTTTATTCATATCATCGAGAAGCATTCCGCCTTTGAGTGTGATAGAAAAATTAACAAGTGGAACTTCATTCTGTTCAATTCCATAAATCCTGATTCCATTTGCAAGTTCGTCTTCCCATATTTCGGGAATTTTTATTTCCGGTTCAGGTCCAGCTGGTGGTTCAATACTTCTGTCGAAAGCAGATTCAATTTTTTCAACCTTTATCTGATCGCTTCCGATATTTTCACCCTGCTTCATTGCATGGACATCCTGGTTTTCAATTTTTTCTTCCACAACAGGGTAAAATTCTGAATTCAATGCAACCAGCTGAGGATTTCCTTTAGGTACAAAACTGGTAACTACGTATGGTTTGTCTTTAATAAATTTATTATAAGCATTCATCACATCTTCTTTAGTGACGCTTAAAATATTTTCGAGATCAGTGGTTACAAAATCCGGGGAACCCGTGAAAGTATTATAGATTGCAAGCTGAAATGACTTTCCAAGTACGCTTGATATCTGGTTATAAAATTGAGTTTCAACTTTTGCTTTAACACGATCGAGATCTTTGTCAGTGAAGCCTTCTTTTTCAAACTTATCGAACGATTCCATCACTACTTTCTCAACTTCATCCAGATTTTTGTCCGGGAAAGCTCTTATTGTTAAGGTGAACTCACCGGCAATCTCCTGAGAATTCTGGTACGCTGTAACGGAAGGTGCCAGTTTCTTTTCCTCAACAATTACTTTATAAAGCGGAGCTTTTTTACTTTGAGCAAAAAGTTCACCAAAAAGTTTCAGTGCATAATCATCTTTTGTGTACTGCTGTGATGTCGGAAAAATAATATTTAGTTCGGGTGACTTGGCAAAATTATCTTCATAGTAAGCTCTTCTGGTTTTATCAAGAACAACAGGCATAGGATTAAGTGGTTTTACATCGTCGCTCTTTTTAATTTCACCAAAATATTTTTCTATCTGATCTTTTATCTGTTCCTTATCATAATCACCGGCTATAACGAGTGTTGCATTATTCGGTCCGTACCACTTTCTGAAAAACTCGTGAACATCAGCAAGAGTTGCATTTCTTAAATCTTCCAGCTCACCGATAGTTTCCCAGTTGTAAGGATGATTTTCCGGATAGAGAAGTTTATGTAAAACATAGCTTGTGTGCCCGTACGGTTCATTGTCGTATCTCTGTCTCTTTTCATTCTGAACAACAGCCTGCTGGTTCATAAAAGCTTCCTGAGTAACTGTGCTTAACAAAAATCCCATCCGGTCTGATTCCAGCCAAAGTACCATCTCGAGTGAATTCTTTGGCACAACCTGGAAATAAACTGTTCCGTCATTCCATGTTCCGCCGTTTAAAGTTCCTCCTGCATTCTGAATTTTTTTGAAGAATTGATCCTGTGGAACGTGTTGTGATTCCTGGAACATCATATGTTCAAACAAATGTGCAAAACCAGTTCTCCCTTTAACTTCTCTGTTGGAACCAACATGATAAACAACAGCAACTGCTACTACAGGATCAGACTTATCTTCATGAAGAATAACCTGAAGACCATTCGGCAGTGTATATTTCTCATTTGCAATTTTTAGTTCGGATGTTTGCGGACCGCAGCCTGAGATATAACACGTAATTGTTGAAATAATTAATAGAAGTTTGATTGTATTAGTCATCTTTCCTCCGGAAGAAATAATAATAGGTTATATAAGTAATGGAAAAAAGTAAATAAATCGGGTGAATTTCAACTCCTAATTGATAGACGGCAGATAAAATATACCTTTGGCAGGCTTGCTCAGAATTTAGTAAAAAGAAAGCCGGATATGCTGATTTGTTAGCTCAAAATCCCGTCGATGGTTTTTGTTCCTGGTTTAGCGGAATGATTATCATTCTTTTGTTTTGTAATCAGAAACGCAATTAAGAAAAGAATCCCGGCTATTAGCATTAAAGCTATTCCGCTGTAAAATGCATCCAGATTGCCAATTACAATTCTTATTATTTGAATTATAACGAAAATACCAATTACTTCGAGAACAAACCAGAATGAGCTTAACATAGTTTTTTTGTGAATGTTCATAATTGATAGCAAATATTATTATCTGATGTAATTTAATCAATATCAAAAAGGGAAATCTTTATCGATTCGTTAAATAATTATTAATTCTGCTAAACCTTTTTAACCTGCAAACAGAAACTCCGCTAATATCCACCATTTGTACTTTATTGTTACCGCTCCCTAAAAATTCAAAACCAAATGAGCTTTGATGGAGTCTATATTATAAACAAAAATAAAAATTATTAACGAGGAGGCAAATATGAAATACATTACAGGATTTTTAATGGCTGTGCTTTTTGTGGCATTTCTTTCCGACGTTTCTTATGCAGGCGGAAATCAAAATGAAAAAGTTATATCCAGTCAAAGCACAGTTTCGAGTCTGTTAAATGGATTACACTCTGAAAATCTTGGATTAAAAACCAGCAGTGTATTTATGATCGGTGAATTACAGATATCTGAAGCCATTATTCCGTTAATGAAAATATTGCGAGATGATGAAAACGTTGAAGCCAGGATTTCAGCAGCACTGGCACTTTATAAAATTGGCAGCCCGATGTCTATAAATGCAGTTAAACAATCCATTAAGTTTGATGAGAGCGAAAGAGTAAGCAAATTATGTGCAAATTTTTACAACGACTATCAGCGAAAAAAAATTATAGATGAAGAAACAAATGAAACCGTATCTGATATAGCTTTAAAATAACGGTTTCACTTCATCTCTTCTCCAGGGTCCGGGAAAATTTTCCCGGGCTTTTTATTTTAAATAAATTTTTTAAAAAATTTTATTTGATTAAATGAAGAATTATGTTCACATTTGCACTGGGCTTTTTAATTAACTAATTCTGCAAATCAAAAAAAGTTCAACTCACCGTTTTACCATTTAATGAGATTGATGAATAGAGAGAGAAAAAGAAATTCAACACACAAAAAAGCTAATCAGCTTAGTTTTGATTTCACCTCTGCTATTCCAATTGAAATACACACTCCAAAATTTGAAATCGCAAGCATCAAAAAAGAAATGATATGGGAAAAAAAGCTGAGCATCGAATTGGTGAAAAATTAATTTCGTTTTTTAATTAATAAAATTTTTACTTTTCTGTGAATACCCTTCTCAGAACTCAACTGTCTGAGACTACTTCCCAATGTCTAACTTTTACTTGACTTTCTGCAAATCTATTCACTATTTTCCATAAGCAGTAAAGAACTTAAATTCAACATACATATTCATTAACTTAAGGAGGCCATATGAATAAGCACTGTGTGTTCCGCTCTCTTCTCTTTTTTCTCACGTTACTCCCAATAATTGTAAATGCGCAGGTATTGTCCGGAACTGTAAGCAGTAAGGGTGAACCGCTTTCGGGAGCTACTGTATTGGTAAAAGGAACAACGATAGGAACTTCAGCAGATGCAGAAGGATTATATACCCTGAGATTAACTCCGGGAACATACGACATCATTTTCTCATTTGTGGGCTATTCATCACAAGTTATTTCAGTTTTGATGGCAGCAAATGAAAACCGAACGCTCGATGTTGAGTTACTGCAAACAACAATTCCAACCTATGATGTGGTGGTTGTTGGAACAAGAACTTACTCTAGAACCGTTATTGATTCTCCATTACCGATTGACGTATTGTCATCCCAGGAATTATCATATACCGGTCAAACTACTTTTGATAAAGTTCTCCAATACCGTGTACCATCTTTCAGTGTTACTCAAACTCCGGTTAATGATGCAACAGCATTATTAGATCCTTGGGAACTTAGAAATATGGGAGTGAGCAGAACTTTAATTCTCATTAATGGCAAACGAAAAAATTTAAGTTCATTAGTCTACACACAAACTTCTCCAAGCCGCGGTGAATCAGCTGTAGATATTTCAACAATTCCATTAGATGCAATCAAGCGTGTAGAAATATTAAGAGATGGTGCATCAGCTCAGTACGGAACTGATGCTATCGCTGGTGTAGTAAACATAATATTAAAGGATAATACAGATGGTGGATATGTTACATTGAATTCTGGTGTTACTGGTGAAGGTGATGGCGAGAGATTAGGTTTATCGTTGAATAATGGCACAGCTTTATTTGATAATAAAGGATTCTTTAATTACACTCTTGATTTTTCAAGAGTAAGAGAAGCACGACGATCGGGCAATGTTGATGCTGATGGTGAGGTTTCAGATTTTGGTGCGAGCTTGACTGATGTTCAAAATTTCCTGGCATTCGATCCAACTGCCGGGAACAGAAATTCTTACCCGGAAACATCATCAGCTAAATTCCTTGTGAATACAGGAATTAATATTTCTGAAACTACGTCATTGTATGGAAATGCAGCCTATCTTTATAAAAAGGTGAATTCGTTTGCTAATTACAGAACACCATACTGGAGAACTCTTGCAGAATTTCCATACCTCAAAGATTTTTTTGCAGGTGGTGATTCAGCTGCATACAAGGGATATCTTCCAACTTTTGATGGTGATTTAATTGATTACACTGTAACTGCCGGATTTAATTCAGTAATAGATGATTGGAATTATGATGGAAGTTTAACTTTCGGATTCAACAGCCAGGACTATACAGTGATAAACTCACATAACAGATCTGATTTTGTTGATTCAAATGGAGTACATATCTATCAGGAAAACAGCCCGATTACTTTTAAACCAGGTGGAACAGAATTTTCTCATGAAGTTGGTAATATAGACATTTCAAGAAGATTTACTGATCAATTCAGTTTGGCTTTCGGTGCTGAATTCAGAAGTGAAACTTTTGAAATTACACCTGGCGATAAAGCTTCCTGGGATGGTATTGGTGCAGATTCTTATGCAGGAAACAGACCGGAAAATTCAGGCACATTCAATCGATATAATATCGGAGGTTACATAGATGCTAACTTTGATATAACACCGTGGTTTTTGATTTCCGGTGCCGTAAGAAATGAATATTACAGTGATTTTGGAAATGCTTTTGTTTACAAAGTCAGTTCTCGTGTTAAATTTTTACAAGACCGGATTACTGTGAGAGGATCTTTTTCCACCGGCTTTAAAGCCCCAACACTGCATCAGATTTACACACAAAGAGTACAATATAGTTTTGTTCCGGGACAAGGAATACAATCGATCGGGTTGATAAACAATGTCTCTCCACAAGCAAGAGTACTTGGAGTAAGACCATTAGAACCCGAAGAATCAGAAAACATTACAGTTGGTATCGGGGTAATTTTAATGGAAAACATGGATATCACGTTTGATTTCTACGATATTTCTATCTCTGATAGAATTGTAATCAGCAACAGAGTGCCATTTACAGGTGGTGAAGTTGAATTCTTTACAAACTCCATCAGTACAAAAACTTCCGGATTAGATTTAGTTTTTGATTGGGATCGCATTGGTCTGGGAAGCGGCTTTCTTGGACTCTTAGTTGCCGCAAATGTTAATCTTACAAATGAAAGAGATGGTGCAATACCTCAGGTTGGCGGAGTGGATGTAATTGATGAAACTCAGGAAGCTTTGTTTTTTACATCAAGACCAAGTGAAAAAATTGTTGGCGGAGTATCATATGATATCAATGCACTTCATCTTGCTTTGAATGCTACATACTTTGGTTCAACCGAGTTCAGACAAACCGGTTTGGATGAAAACCTAAAAACTGTATTTGATCCAAAAGTAGTTACAGATCTGGGCATTACATATGATATCTTTTCAAATTTAATTGTTACTGCGAATGTTAATAACATTATGGACGTACTGCCTGAATGGAAATTTGAAGCCTTAAATGCTGCAGGTGAAACGATTCTATCAGATCCTGCTCAAACTAAAGTTCAAACAAATTTAGTTACATTTAATGGTCGTTATGATATAATGACTTATGATGGATATCATTTCAGCCAGCTGGGCAGAATATTTAACTTAGCTCTTACTTTCAAATTCTAAGTTGTGATGCTGAGTTAATTTTTAAATTCTTTACTAATAAAAAATCCTCACCATTTTGGTGAGGATTTTCTTTTTGTAGCGGGGGTAGTCCCGACAAAGTCGGGATTGAACCTAATATTTTCTATTTTATTCCTTTTTCCTTTAAGAATTTTGTTCCGTGACCACTCTTCATCCATCGTTCTCTTTTCATTGCTTCTTGTCTGCTGGGCAACTCTTCAGAATAAATAACTTTCCAATCCGTACCTCTCTTAGTCCAAAACGATTTACTTTTGTTATTGTGTTCACTTAGTCTACGTTCTAAATCTTCAGTCATACCTGTATAGTAATGACCTTTAAGACTCCTGATTACATAAACATAATACTTCATACATTTAAAATAAAAAATCCCAACTTTCCGTGGGGATTTTCTTTGTAGCGGGGGCAGGACTTGAACCTACAACCTTCGGGTTATGAGCCCGACGAGCTACCAATTGCTCCACCCCGCGATCTAATTTCTAATTTTTATATTCTGTTTTGGGCGTGCAAATATAACCAAT
>JANWIS010000144.1 GCA_025449775.1 Ignavibacteriaceae bacterium | reverse complement strand
GGCTTAATATCAATTGCAAATCCATCAAACGTGCTTGCCTCGGCATTGGAGATTTTCATTGAAGATTTAATATCTCTATTTAATCCGGGTATTTTAGCAACCTTATAGTTTACAGTAAATAAATTGTTGTAATCTCCAGGCAACAACCCGCTGCTCTGATTTAAACTGTAAAGAACAATAAGAGCTTCATCTCGAGATGCTTCGTTCTTGGCAATCGGTCCTTTAATTACATTAAAGTCTAGTAACCAGTTTGAGTCGCTTAAATCTGATCCTTTCTGAATATCTTTGAAAATTAAAACTGTGCTGTCGTCTGGTGCTTTATTCATTAATATTCGAAATTGTAAGGCATTTGCTTTTTTCGTTAGGCCGAGCAATTGGATAACAACTGTATATGTGCTGCCCTCTAATTTATAATCACTTTCCTTCTCAAATATTAATCCATAACTCGTAACAGCGTTTGTTGAATTGAGAAAATCATTTGATTGGGCTATGCCCGGGAAGTACGCTAGAATAGTGGAGACAATTACAATAGTTATAAAGTTAAACATTGCCGTTATAATTTTGTTGATAAAAAATTAGCTTGTGCATCCTGCGGGACTCGAACCCGCGACCTGCTGATTAAGAGTCAGATGCTCTACCAACTGAGCTAAGGATGCGGGGCAAAATTAAAGAAATTTTGGAAGGCTTGAAAGGTTTATTTGTTCCATACGCAGGAAGAACCATTACAAAAATTGATTGGCACTATTAAAATGCAGGAATATCTTTATGTTAAACTTATAGTAACAAATATTCTTTCGTCAAGATAAAAAAATATGCGGAATGAAATCTTAAATTTCTTCGGAAGGATTCATGCCCAGTATATTCATGCATGGGGTGAGCTTGGAACCAGGGTTTTAATTAAAGAATTAGATTGTCAGCCAAATGAAGAAATCCTTGAGATTGGTTTCGGCACCGGGACAACTTTGGTTAGGCTTTTTTCAAAAAATAAAAGAACTAAGTTTTATGGAATTGACTTCGCACCATTGATGTATAAAAAAGCCAAAGCACGGTTACGTTTTTGCATGGCAGGTAATTCTGTCAAGCTTAGTTTGATGAAGGATAAAAAACAAATTCCGTTTGAAACAAATTCATTAGATAAAATATTTTTGGAATCTGTGCTTGGCATACAGGAAGGTAATGACCTGAAAGATCTTTTAATGGAAATAAACAGAGTGCTCAGACCCAATGGATTTTTGGTAATGAATGAAACTATCTGGCTTGAAACTACTTCTTCAGAAAAGATTAATCATATAAATGATTTTTGTAAACACAACTTTGGCATTATTCAAAGTAATGCACATTATCCTTATTTAAAAGATTGGATTGATTTGCTTGTCAGCGTTAACTTCCAATGTGAGTCCGTTATAAAGCTTGACGAGATTAAGTTTGACATAAAATCAGAGTTCCGTAAGCCATACAAATTGCTTTCGCTTGCCTTCACTGCTGCCGGAAAAATAAAAACTTTATTAAGTCGATCAGTGAGAAAAGAAGAAAAGGATTACTACAGGAAAATGAAGCAAATAATTCCTGATAAAACTCCTTTGATGGGAGGGATTATCATAAAATTGCGTAACGAGAAAAACCCCTTTTAAGTTTATGCTTTGGCTTACACTATGGGTTGGTTCTTGTGCGGCTTTTATTTTTTAGATGATTGTTTCGGATCGTTTATTTTTTCAAGAAAATTGTTATACACGCTCATAATTTCTTCTTTCAAAAAATCTGATTGCATTTCGTAGTCTGTATATTTATCAAAAAAATTGTTGGCAAGTTTTGCAAACAATGTTTCAGTTAAGATTGCTGCTGTTAATTCTTTTGATTGTTCCATTTTATTCCTGGTTGTTAATAATTATTTTAATAAAATATTATTTTTTCTTGTGAATGATATCTATTCGATTAGTATTAGTCCCATCTTTGTTGTTTGATATGCCCCATATATTTGCCGTCTTTGTAAATTTTTGAAGGTTGACTAAAATTCCTTCACAGGTAAGACCTGCGTTAATACCAAGCGGTATAACACTCTCTTCTAATTTAATTTTACCCTTTTTAACTTCGCCGACTTCGAATGCAATCCAGCCCCCGTTTTTAGTAACTCTGTATAATTCTGTAAATACATTTTTCATAACTTTTTCCCAATCATCGAGTTTTCTTGAATAAGTTATTTGGTTGGTTACAGAGTTTGTATCAACATTATTGAACCAGCACCTTAACCAGTTATCGTCTCTGTAATTAACTACATCTAGAAACGGAGGCGATGTAACAGTAAGATCGACCGAGCCAGATTTTATTTCTTTTGTACGACCGGCATCGCTTGACAGAAACATTGCATTCTTACCAATCTTTTTCATCTGCATTATCTGGCTTTCATCTAATTTTTTCAGCAGATCTTTTGACTTTTTAAATATTATTTCCTTTGTGTTTTTATAAGCTGGAATCTGATTTCTGGCAATATTTATTTTTCTTTGTCTTTCGGATGAAACTGCCTGGTTGGGCGGTAATGTATAAACTGAAAAGAAGTTAGCCGAGTGTCCCGTTAATCTGTTTGTTGCAATCATCCTGATCCAGTTATCAATATAATCTTCTTTAGAAGAATTTTTTTTGTCATTCAAATATTTTTTAAGAGACATAATTTCGGATTCCGTTTGCGGATGGTAGAACATCGAGATGTCAATTTCTGCTTTAAGGTTTCTTATCAATTTAATCTCGTCAAGCCGTTTCTTAATTTCTATCAGAGATGGGATAAAAAACCTTGGGCTGGATAAAATTGCACTTAAAGGATTAATGTCGTTCGCAATAACGTTCCTGTTTAATAATGCAGCTTCAATTACGGTTGTTCCTCTTCCGGCGAATGGATCATATACAACGTCACCTTCCTGAGTTAGTATATTAATAAAAAATCTTGGAAGCTCTGCTTTAAAACAAGCACGGTAAGATATTTCATGAATCGGGTTGTTCTGCCTTTGCTTTGAAGTCCAGAATTCATCAACAAGCATCGGGACTGAGTCACCATTTATCTCGAGCTTTTCTGTTCGCTCTGGATAATATAGTTCAGCAATCCGGTTAATTGAATTAAGGTTTGAGATGTTCCTTAACTTCCTTATATGTGTCATCGGAGATGGGAGATGCTTCAAGATACGCTAAAACTTGTTCGGCAGAAAATTTGCCTATGTCATCGATGTTGATAGCGTTATTAAAATTTGTCGGGGATAAAAAAGTAATTTTGTAAAATTGTTCGGGTCTTAATCCCTTTACATTTTTAAATTCACAATTATTAAAAGTAGCGCCAAAGAAAAAGCTGTCGACAAAATTTACATTTTCAAAAATTACGTTATTAAATGAACATCGGCAGAACGATGAATTGCTGATTTTCCCTCCGGAAAAATGGCAATCGGAAATGTATGAATAGGCGAATGTGCTGTTGTAAATTTGTTTCATATTAATAAAGTTCAAATCCATGATGTTCCCAGAGCTGATAGCCGAATGCCTGATAGCAAAATTATCAAGTTCAAATCCTGCAAGGTAGCAGTAGTTAAAATCGTTCTGATAAAATTCCAGGTCCAGCCCCGATGTAAGTCCAACTTTCTGTGCTTTGTTTAATATCATAGAAAGAACATCTGCTGTAACATTCTTATGCCATTTTAGCTCAAATTTGTTCGTGTCTTCAAGCCGCTTTATCTGTTTTTGAATTGTCATTTCCATCTTTGGTTCTGTTGATGATTCATCCTTTGCTGTCTGTGGTTCCTTCTCTGAATTTTGAATTTCACTTAATCTTTCCTTCATATCCTTTTCCCTGCTGGAAAGTGGTGCCGTCTGAATGAAAAAATTTCTATTGATTTCAATTACCCGTGACGATATGTACTTTACTTCATCTTTTTTCCCTGACTGAATGAGAACTCCGATAATGGCATTCGATACATCATAATCCAATTCTGTATAAAGAATATTTATTAATGTATCTACTGTACTTTTCTTGTACTTCCTCCTGTTTGTATAAACTCCAAGAGTTGCGATTGCTGCCATCACTTCTTCTTTATCTGAAGAAAAAAGATTTTTTATCGTGTCTTTGTAATAGTTAAACTGTTTTTCATCCAGATATCTTACATAACCTTCATAAGCTGCAAATAAAGCTCCGAGAAAACCGAGCAAGCCGAGAATTAGATCAACATATTCAAGCATTCTTTAGCTCCTGTTGTGTGGAATTAAAAAGTTTTTAGAGAAATGTTTTAAATGCGCTTCCAACAACAATCCCAAGTACGCCATCGGTTATTTTGTTGATTCTTATTTTAGACAGCCCAAGCTGTTTCAAGGCTTCCATTTGTGCAAGATCTTTTTTCCCTTTGATAAGGAATTCAAAATCTTTTTTACTCATTTTCCCGCTTGCTAAAGCTTCTGTCCAGCGCATCAGGTCACTCTTTGTTTTCTCAACGAATGCAGTTCCGTCTTTAAGCAATTCATCTTTGTGTTCATTCAGATTTTCTTTTGCAAAATCAAGAAGGTCTTTTTTTAATGTTGAAAGAAAATCGTTGAATGTAGGCATATTAATTTCCTTTACTTGGTATCGGATGGATTTATTTTCCCGCTCTCAAGTCCGATAATTGTATCGAATGCATCACTAACAAGCAATTGGGCTTCTGTAATAAACATTTCACTCAATGTTACTTCTTCCTCCCAGCGTTTTAAAAACCCTCCGAGCAGATTACGTTCTTCATCAATTAATATTTCCCACTGTTCTGTTGATATCTCATTATCAGGACGACCTTTGGCAAACTCATAAGCTTTTTTCAGCTTCTGTTTCAATGATTCAACCTCTATTTCAGAATCTGAGTAAGGCTCTGATGCATAAAACATAAGTTCAAGAGATTCAACTTTAAGATCAACTGTTTGTTTATATGCTTCGGCGCTAAATTCGGAAATACTGCTGCAAGAATACAGAGAGAAAAGAAGCCCAAGGAGTAATACCTTAAAATGATGAGGTGTGGATTCAGCAACCGCCAGATTTCGTTTTGAGCTATCAGGAACTATTACTGCTGCAAATTTCTTCATTCAGTATTCTCTGTCATTTTATTATCGACTTTCCATTGCATTTATAAAACTATTCTTCTTTCTTCTTCAGATAGTTATCAACTGAAAGAGGACCAGATCCGTAGAAAAAAAAGAAGAGAAGCAAACACAATACAAGAGCCGCGAAACCAAGATCGGAATTGACAGACTGGAATGCTCTTGGAAGATCGACAAAAATAATCGCACCGATCAGAACGGGTATTTGAAGCAGGATTGAAAGCCTGGTGAGCAATCCAATTGTGATAGCAATTCCTCCTAGCAGATGAACAAGTATAACATAGTGTGCAATAATAATTGAAATAAATTCTATGCTTGTTTCTGCAAGCATTGAAAGAATTATTTCGCGGTCACTAACAAACATAACTCCTTTGGTAAACAAAATTACTCCAAGGATCATTCTGATTACATCGATCCATTTTGGATGATGTGTGTCTGCCCAATGTTCTAAATTTTTGGCAAAGCCATGGATTTCAAATAATACTGCCATGTGACCTCCAAAAAATATTTTTATTTCTGTCCGGAACTTTACGCGAATTTAAATTTCCGTGAAATAGAGAGCCTTTGTTAATCTACTGATTTATTTATAAAAATAGAAGTAGTCTATTTGCAGTTATTCTGGAGCTGAATAATTAGTATGATGTTTTTAAATTATTAGAAAATGGGCTTGAATTTTCAAGCCCATTAGAAATTTTTAGCCTTCGCTTTTTGACCAGGGTGGTGTTACGCCATTCATTCTTGCATACGCAATCGATTGGCCGAGATGTTCGTGACAATGAGCGATCATTGTAACCATAAAGTTTCGTACGCTCATCTTCATACCAAAAAATTCAACTTCACGGTTAAGATCATCATCAGTAAGTGCTGCAACTCTTTCTTTTAGTGTATCAAAAGATTTGTTCATCTTTTCTATTATCATTGCTTTATCTATGGTCTGTGTGTCCCACTCTTTAATTTTATTAAAGTCCATTACAAAACCAACCTCTTCGGGTACGGTTCCGCCTGATATTGTAACGCTCAGGTAATTGGCAAATGCAACATGCAAATAAACTTCACTTATCGAACGTACTTCATCTGCCGGCCTCCATTCAAAAGAAGATTGGGGCACTGCATCTGCAAGCTGAGTTACCCTCCCCCGTACAAAATCTATCTGCCCGATAAATTCCTGAACAACTACTGGTTGTTCTGCAAAATTTATTCCTGAGATTAAAAGTACAAGAATAACAAAAAGAAAATTTTTGACTCCATTCATATAACCTCCTGCTAATTTTAAAAAGATTAATTAAATCCCTTGCTTATTTTTGTTTTGTCTTTAAATGATGGTGAATGAATATATAAATTTTACCTGCTAATAGGAAAGTAAAATTTAATAATAAAACTTCCTAAATTGCTGACAAGTATTTTTGAAAGGAATTTTCGTGGAAAAAACAAGTACAATGGGGCAGATCAAATCCGGATTTCAACCGTCTTTCTGGGTCGCAAACGGTATGGAGCTATTTGAAAGATTGGCTTACTACGGCCAGGCAACCATCCTGAGTGTTTTTTTAAGAGATCATTTAAAGTTTACTGAGGTTGAGGCTGGCCAATTATCTTCAATTTTTGGCGGACTTATTTATTTTCTTCCGATTTTTGCCGGTGCACTTGCAGATAAATTTGGATTTAAAAAAGCTTTTTCATTCGCCTTCTTTGTGCTTGCCATCGGATATTTTCTCATCGGGTCAACCGGGATGACTGCTTTTGCAGGATGGTATTCGGATACAAATCTTTTTTTAATTCTTTCAATCATTTTAATATTCACAGCAATTGGTGGTGCCTTTATCAAGCCAAGCGTGCTCGGAACTGTTGCATTAACAACAACAAGTGAAACCAAATCACTTGGCTATGCAATTTATTATTGGCTTGTTAATATGGGTGCTGCAATTGGTCCGTTCCTGGCATATCTAGTAAGAGATTCTATAGGAATTGAATTTGTTTATATGGTTTCAGCAATCAGCTGCGCATTGATGTTCCTTGTTACCATTTCATTATTCAAGGAACCTAAAGCAAAGCTCGAAGAGCATCGTGATAGTTTTCTGCAAGTGATTAAAAATCTCTGGACAGTTGTAAAGAATATTAAATTCATGATCTTCCTGCTGATTTTTTCTTTATACTGGATTGTGTTTTGGGAATTCTTTATTGTCGTTCCATTTTATATTTCAGATTATATTTCTCCGGAAGCGCCCATTGAACTGATTCTTTCTGTTGGTGCATGGACAATTATTCTCCTTCAAATTCCAATTAACAGGATGACGAAAAATATTCCTACACCAACAGCAATTATGATCGGTTTTATTTTTGCTGCATTGAGCTGGTTCCTTTTATATTTTTCACATCTTTCGGGTGTGGCTGCCGGGGTGGGATTAATCATCGCTACAATATTTATTTTTTCAGTTGGTGAGCAAACACAAGCTCCAAGATTTTATGAATACCTTGCTGATCTTGCACCAAAAGGACAAGCAGCATTGTTCCAGGGATTTGCATTCCTTCCAATTGCAATTGCCTGGACACTTGGCGGAACTTTTGGCGGATGGTTATACCAAACCTTTGGAAGAAAGGAAGCTGGTCAGCCCGAAATTGTATTTCTTATTATTGGTCTGGTTGGTGTGGCCGCCGCAATTATGATGCTTTTTTATAATGTTTATATGAAAAGTAAAAAATAGGCTTCATCCTTTATTTCGAAAGAGGTACAATAACTTTCCAAGCCTCGTTTCTTTCGAAACAGATTTTAGGGGTGGCTCATCGAGATAATCTTTTCTCAGAGTGTTTATTTGTTCGAGACTTATCAGCTTATTATCGTAAATATTTTCATGGCAAAAAACCAGGATTGCTGTTTTTAAAGTATTCGCTTTTACTCTTATTGTATTTGGAGAGTGCCTGCCGGGATGAATGTGAACATATCTTTCTGTCGTTGTTCCAAGTCTTAATGTCCAAATTGACTTGTCTTCCAATTTGATCAGCCGAAAATTGTTTTCTTCCGTAGTCAACCACGAATTATATTTCTCCGGCTCAAACACCTTCAATGATTTCAAGTAATTAATAATGAATCTGGAAATTAATCCGGGAGTAAGTGTGCCGACATATAGATCCATTTGAGAGTTCCCGATTTTTAACAATCGCTCTTTAAGATTCCTAAATTCTTTTTGATTTGTACTGGCAGCGATTTGACCTTTGATAAAGCTGTAATGATGTTTCCAGCAATTAAAATTGATTGGAATGGGAACGACACAGTTCTCTTCCATTAGATTACTACTTTAATGTCCGGGTGTTTAGTGAATTTTTGAAAGATGATATCGCGAAGAGTTTCTGATTGCACAAGCACCGTAATATTTAAACTAAAGTATTTTCCATTCCTGCTTATGTTTGAAGGTGTTATATCGTATTCTTGTCCTGCAACAATTTCTTCAGCTGCTTTAATCATATCTTCAATTTTCGACCCGATTATTTTATACTCCCAATGTGTGGGATATTCTACTCCCGATTTATTTCCTTGTATTTCCATAGTGTTTTCTTTGATAAAACATTAAACAACTTTTGTTAGAAATTATAAAATATGTTCCTCTAAATAAAGACATCGGATTGTATGCTGAGATTTGATATTGGTGATAAATTGAACAGAGGCTGTCCTAATTCAACAGCCTCTATAAATATTTTTTCTGAATTATGCTGCGGATGTCTTCGGTTTATAAATCAGTGCTGCAATAATCCCCATCAACACACACTGCAATAAGCCGAAAATAAACCATTGAAGCACTAATGATGAAGGAAGAGGATACATCCAATATGATTGATATGCCCATACAAATGAGTAAAAAAGTCCGATGTAAACTCCGAACTTCACGCCTTCAATTAATCCTTTATTTTCATAACCCTTGACAAAAATAAAAGTAAAGAAGAAAGACCAGACAACTTCGGTTACAATTCTTATCCATTGGTTTGCTTCAAGCACCTCGTTAGGTCTGAAAGCAACCATTACCTCGGCTGTTTGATAAGTTGGACCCAGTAACAAAACATGAATAATGATATTCGTGATTTCATAAACAATAAAAATTGCTATGAAAGCAATCCAGAATTTCTTTTGGTTCATTCCAGCCTCCTTTTTGTTGCTTAGATGTTAATTATTCTGAAAGAATAAATCACAGATTGAAACTAAGAATTGCCCAATGAATAAACAAATAAAGCATAGCGTCATTAATTTTTATTGACAATGAATATTCCTGCTGTGATAATTACTCCGCTTAATATCATGATAACAGTAATTTCTTCTCTTAGAAAAATCCAAGCGGCAACAACCGTTACAAGCGGTTCAAAATAAAGGAAGACACCAACTTTTGCCGATTCCATTTCACGTAAAGCTTGTGCCCAGATAACATAAGCAATCCCCGAACAGAATAATCCTAAAAACAAAATTGATGTCCATCCAGTAGTTGAAAGATTTATTACTGAATTAATTGTCTGTAAATCAAGATTGAATGGGATAATAATTATCGCCATCATAATGAATAGGTAGAGAATTGTCATGAGCGGTGAGTATGAAAGAGAAATTTTTTTATTGACCATTGAATAAACACCCCAGGTAAAAGCACTACCGAGTACAAGCAGATCTCCTTTGTTCTTAATTAGATCTACATTAGTTATGTCGCCTTTTCCGATCAACATAAGCAGTCCAAACATTGAAATCAATATCCCTGTGAGCCGAATAAGGGTTATTTTTTCTTTATAAATGATCAAGCCCAAGACAGCCATAAATACCGGGGATGTTCCAATTATCCAGCCAGTGTTTGATGCTGTTGTATATTGTAATCCGGTCACTTGTATCCACAAATGAATTGTTCCAACAATGGCCAGTATTAAAATCCAACCATGACTTTTTAGATTTATTGAAAAATCCTTTTTCATGCTGACGGCTATAGTTGTCAAAAGTATTGAGCCTAAAAGCAGTCGCAGAATTATTATTGTTACGGGTAAAAGTTCAAGAAGTGCGGTTTTTGTAGCTACGAATGAAACGCCCCAAAATACGATCGCAAGAAAAATTTGTGCGTAACGAAATGCTTTTGAGCTGTTCAAGTTTTACTATTTGGATCTTTCTGTTTTTTGGGCAGAGGAATAATTCTCAAGATCATAATTAATTAGTTTGTCCGGAATTCCTACTTTAACAATCTCAACTCCTGCATCACTGAAAAATTTTGTAGCGAGAGTATCATGAAAATAAGAAAAAACCACTACTCTTTTAATCCCCGCAGCAATAAGAGCTTTCGAGCAAGTTGTGCATGACATATTCGTAATGTATGCTGTGGATCCTTTGATGTTAACACCATGCGTTGTTGCCTGAACAAGCGCATTTATTTCTGCATGATTTGTTCTTACGCAATGATTGTCAACAATCAGACAGCCGACTTCGTTACAGTGTGGCTGCCCCGGAAGTGAGCCATTATATCCTGTTGCAAGTACAAATCTGTCTTTAACTAAAACACATCCGCAATGCATTCTGGGACAAGTTGCTCTTTCAGAAGCAAGCATCGCCAGTTTTAAAAAATATTCATCCCAGGAGGGTCTTCCGTTTGAGCTCATAAAAAAAATTTTAAATCAAAATTATTAGAAAAGTATTTTTGTTAACCGAAAGTTACGGGAATTTATATGCTTTTCAAGCGTGTTAAGTCAGAATGGTTTAGAGGTGAACTATTTCACCAGAAGATTTGTACGGGAAATTATTTTAGAAAATAAAGAGTTCAAAAGCTAGCATGGCCTAATGAGCCGCTTTATTGCTAAGAAGCAATTCTCTCAAATAAAGCCGGATTGCATCTTTTGCTGAAGTTTTAAAAGTAATAAAAACATCCAATCCTTCTTTCTTTAAAACCTCCCGGTTGATTCGGTCCATACCTCTGGAAATTATTGTTGAACAATCTCCAACCATTGAATGGAATTTGTCCTGAATAATGCTGCCCGTCTCTCTAATTTTTTCATTCAGCATTTTTTTCGATCTGTATTCACAACCGACTATATCTGATTCATTAATATCGTAAACAACATATCCTATTGTCTTTATAAAAGGAGACGTAATTGTTATCCCATCATTAGATTCGATTGCTATTTTCATTTTTATTCCCTCCTTAATAATTTATTTATTGCCCCAGGTGGCTTCACCTGAATGAAAATGTTCTTCTTACATTTACACGGGCTTTTTTGGCAAAACGCTTATGCCCTGCCGACCTATGAATTCTCCTGCTAAAACATACGGGACAACCTTCGGGGAATTGTTCAGAAGAATTGCCTTCCCAATAATAACCGCATTGTTCGCATTGAAATTTTTTCTTTGCCATAACTTACTTCTATGTTTTATACCGGTAATGTCTTTCAGCAAAAAAACTATTTGTGTGTGTCGTAACGCTGTCAGGGTAGAAGAGAATCGAAATTATCTTACAAACAAAATAACATTTTAAAATTAATTGTCAATAGTATTATCGATGCATAGAGAAATTTGCTGGTCGTGGATGATTTTTAATCACATAAAGCTTTGGCTGTTGTTATAAATTTTTTATATCATCTCCGAAAGTAATTCCTGCCGTGGATTTGCAATAACTACTTTGTTAACAAGCAAACCCTTTTCGGAAACAACTCTTGCACCGGCCTCAACAGCACTGTCAACAGCAGCCACATCTCCGGTAACACTGAAAAATGCTTTGCCACCAAGAGCCATTGCCAGCCGCAATTCAACAAGCTGAACTTTGGCTGCTTTTACTGCGGCGTCGGCAGCTTCTATAAGTGAGGCTACTGAATATGACTCAACTATTCCAAGCGATTCCAGCATTTGCACATTGTTGTGCCCGACTATTGCAGGAAAAATAGTTGGATGAACATTAGGAATTACAAAATGATCTATAACTCCAAAGCCGATATTATTAATCGCTGTTTCTATTGCAGAAGTCACTGCTGCGACTTCTCCGGCAATCAGGGTCATATATTTTCCCGAACAGATTGTTCTTGAAATCATCAGTTCCACCACGGAAGTCTTCAACATGATATCTGATGCTTGAATTCCAGAGGCAATGCTTCCTAATTCAATTAAGCCGATTGAGTTTTTTGGTATCATTTAAATCCTTTTTTAAGATTCTATTAAAATAAATTCTTTTGTTAATTCTTTTACCTTTCCACCGATTGATGCATGAACATTTGCGCCCAATTCTCCATCAGAAATTTTTCCAATCATCTGTCCCTCTTCAACTATTTCTCCTGTTTTTACTTTTGCTAAAGCAGGTTTTCCAATATGCTGTTGAAGCGGAATCTTCACTTTTTTTACCGATATCTTTTCAGAATCGAACGGAGCTTCGATATCATAATCCTGAAGTTTAAGCTTTAAAATTAATTGCTTAAGAGGAACACGCCTTCCATTTTTAATGGGATGAACTTTTACAGGTTTCTGCTGAACGAATTTAATTCCGGCTTCACGCATTTCAACTTTTGCTTTATCACAAGCTTCTTTCGGATAAAGATCTTCCGGGCAGGCATAAAGTGTACACAAACCACACGAACAGCAAAGGTCTGCCATTTGATTCCATACAGCAGATCCGGTTTTTGTAAATCCTAGTGAACGCATAACTTTGTGCGGTTCAACCTGGTAGCCGAGAAGATAACGCGGACAGAATTCTGTACAATAACTGCATTGATCACAAGCCGATTTGCCGATACGATGCCAGTTTTCCTCAGGTTGATTTTTTCTTTTGATTAAATAATGGTCTTTCGGAAGAACAATTAATCCGGCAGTAGTTTTAGTAATTACTTCATCAAGATTAAAAGTCAATTGTCCCATCATCACACCGCCGACGAAAATTCCAAACTCTTTTTCTTTGGTTCCGCCTGCATGATTAATAACTTCTCTCAGACATGTTCCGACTGGAACAAAAAACGAGGACGGCTTTTTAACTGCACCAGCAACACAAATAAATTTTTTTGTAACGGGAATGTTTTTTTGAGAAAGAAAAATATTGTAAAGTGTTTCCACATTATTAACAACACAGCCGATGTCAAGCGGGATTCCGGCTGGTGGAATCAATCTTCCTGTGGCTTCGTATACTAATTCAAACTCGTCTCCCGATGGATAATAATCCCCGAGTTTAGTAAGCTCTACTTTTCCATTCAAATTTTTTGATATTGTTGTGATTGCTTTTTCATTCTTTTCCTTTATTCCGAAGAATCCTTTTTTGGCTGAAGTGCTTTCAATAAGCAGATCTAATCCACCTGTTATTTCTTTTGGAAAATGAACCATCAGCTCATAGTCCTTATGAATAAGCGGTTCACACTCGGCACCGTTTGCAAGAACATACTCAATATTTGATTTTGCCTTAACATGTGACGGGAAGCCTGCGCCTCCGGCACCAACTACACCGGCTTCAAATATTTTATCTGTAATTGACATTAGAATAAATTGATTGATTACTGGTAATTAAGTTAGAAAAAATGTTTGTCATTTTTCATTGGGGATAAAAACTTATCCTTACACAATAATTTACAACTTAATTTGTTAACCATTAATAATGTCTGGGTATGAAATAGACCGACAAATATAAAACTCTTCTTTAACACCGGATATCTGGCTTCCGATGAAAAATGATTTATCACTACCTTTGTATAAAATTATTTTAAAATTTCTTGCGACCAATTATGTTCATCAAAAACAAATTTCCGGCAACGGGATTTCTCTCATTAATTATCTTTTTAAGCTGCTCACTTTATGCGCAAAATATTAATCTGAAAATTATTGAAACCAGCGACATTCACGGTGCATTGTTACCGTATGATCTGCTCAATGATACTGCTACAAGTTCTTCTCTTGCCCAAATTCATTCGTATGTGCTGAGAGAAAAATACATGCACGGCCAGGAGATAATATTATTAGATAACGGTGACATTCTTCAGGGAGATCCGTTGGTATATTTTACCAACTACATAGACACATCAAAGAAAAATGTTTTTGCAGACGCAATGAATTTTATGGGATATGATGCTGCTACCATTGGCAATCACGATATCGAAACCGGACACGGTGTTTATGATAAGTTCAGAGAGCAAATTAATTTTCCATGGCTTGCAGCAAATGCTGTAAATAAAGAAACAGGAGAACCATATTTCCAGCCATACACAATAATTGAAAGAAAAGGAATGAAGATCGCAGTGCTCGGATTAATTACTCCTGCTGTTCCTAGCTGGCTTCCTGAAATTCTTTGGAAAGGAATTGTGTTTGAAGACATGGTTGAGTCCGCAGAGAAGTGGGTTGAAATCATTAAGGAAAAAGAAAACCCTGATCTTCTCATCGGATTGTTTCACTCCGGAATAAACTATAATTACAATAATGAAACTGAAGATACCTATCGGAACGAGAATGCGTCGGAGCTTGTTGCAAAAAATGTTCCTGGGTTTGATGTGTTGTTTGTGGGACACGATCATGCTGTCTGGAATTATAAAATAGAAAATTCTGCTGGAGACAGTGTCCTGATTGTTGGGCCACATTCACGGGCACGTACTGTTGCGGTGGCAAATATTGAGATGGAATTTGATAGTGTAAAAAACCTCTGGAATAAAAAAAATATTTCCGGAGAAATTGTCGAAATAAAAAATTACAGACCGGACGATCATTTCATGAGCAAATTTATGATTTACCTGAATGTGGTTGGAAACTATGTCGAGAAACCAGTGGGACAAATAAGAAAAACTGTTTCATCACAAGAGTCAATATTCGGCCCGTCTGCTTTCATCGACCTGATACACACAGCACAGCTTGAGCTTACAGGGGCAGATATTTCCTTCTCGGAACCATTAAGTTTTAATTCGAGAATTGACAGCGGCTGGATATATGTAGCAGATTTCTTCAAGCTATATCATTATGAAAATTTTCTTTATACAATGTCTTTGTCTGGCCAGGAAATAAACGATTATCTTGAATACTCATATGCGAACTGGTTCAATCAGATGAAAGATGAAAATGATCACTTAATAAAATTTGCAACAGATGAATCGGGAGAAATAAAATTTTCCGAGCGATACGGAACTCCTGAAACCGAAGAACGTTTTTACAATTATTCTTCTGCGGCCGGAATAATTTATACGGTTGATGTATCAATGCCGGCCGATGATAGAGTAAATATTATTTCCCTTTCAGACGGAACTCCTTTTAATGTTGATTCCGTTTATACGGTTGCTATGAATTCGTATCGTGGAAATGGTGGTGGTGGGCACTTAACTCGTGGGGCTAGAATTCCAAAAGAAGAGCTTTCCAAAAGAGTTATCAGTTCGACAGGGAAAGATTTTCGTTATATTTTGATGGGCTGGGCAGAGGAGAAAAAAATATTATCGCCGAAACTAATCGGCAACTGGAAAGTGATCCCGGAAGATTGGTGGAAAAAGGGGAAAGTGCAAGATTATAAACTAATATTTGGTGGCTATCCTGATGAAAAAAACAGGGAAGAAGAATCGTATTAGATTATAATTTAAAAACCTTTTCGGGTTCTGTGCGATGGCTTCATTCAGAGAATGTAATAATTGGGTTCACTTGTTGAATTTTCTTTGATAAAAAATATAATCAGTAACTGCCGGTTTACCTCCAAGCAATTTAACTTTCTGTGCAATTTGAGCACGGTGATATGTTGAATGATTAATTACATGTGTAAGAATATCTTTAATGGTGTTTGTAAAGTGTTCTCCTTTTAAATTTTTATACTCAATTCTTTTTTCAAGATCTTCCTCGTTTTTACCTTCGAGAAAATTTATCCACTCTGATGTTACTGCTGTAGATATTACGGTGCATTCTTCAACGGAATGTTTTTCCCACGGATCAAGATGGGTTTCTCTTGCCAATATTCTGTTGAGCCAGACTCTTTGTGCAGAAACAATGTGCGAAAGAAGTTCTACGATTCTTTCATCTTTTTTATCATGTCCGGAAATGGAGTTCACAGCTTCTTTGGTAGCCCAATCGTTGTATTTAAAAAGATGTATGAAGTGAACTTGAATCATTTCTATTCCTTTATATTTTTAACTTCTTCTCTGATATATTTTCCCTCCGCGATTTCTTTCGCGGTCATATAAGCCAGCTTTACAATTTCTTCTAATGTTTTTGGATTCAGAGTTTCAGCTGTGTCTGTTGTCTGATGCAGATGATCATAACTTTCCTTCGAAACAAAATACAAACAGGGAATTCCTTTTTCATGAAAAGGGGTTGCATCTGCGCCCCCATTGCCCCAGGTTTCTTCTACCATAAGATTTAAGTTTTCTTTATCAGTTTTTCTTACGAGCGACCATAATTCTGGTGAACTTTTTCCATTGCCTACCTGAATGCTGTCGCCGTAACCGATGCAGTCAAGATTTATCATCGCAACTATTTTTCCCGTATCAATATTTAAATTTTCCACAAAATATTTAGAGCCAAACAATCCTTGCTCCTCGCTTGTGAAAAGTGCAAACAAAACACTTCGTTTTGGTTTAAGTTGACTATGCTGGAATGCTTCAACTAAACCGAGAAGTCCTGCAGAACCGGAAGCATTATCATTTGCGCCCGGAAACAATAGCCCGGCCGGAGATCCGACATGATCCAGATGGGCGCCAATTACCAGATATTCCTCTTTTAATTTCGGATCGGTGCCTTCAATTTTTCCGATAACGTTTTTAGTATCGGCTTCTTTTTTGTAATGTGCAACAACTTGAATTCTTGCGTTAGTTCTGAGCAGTAAAGAGAACGGAGCTTTTCTATCATCTATTCTTTGCTGGCATTCGCTTAATAAAAGACCTGTCCTGGTAAGAAAATCATTTGCAGTTTCAATCGAAATATGATATTGAGGGAAATTTTCGAGCTGCTCGCCCTCTCCGTGCACAACACTGCCAATCAACGGCTGAGGCTTTTTATCGTTTGGAAGCGAAACAAAAAAAATTCCTTTTGCACCATGCTCATATGCAACTCTCGACTTCTCTCTGGGTAATTCATTTCCCCAAGTTTCGTCATTTAGCTTCCATGATGGATTTGATTTAAAGACTATAACGATTTTTCCATTAACATTAATTTTTCCGTAATCATCATAACTAAGATCCGGTCTTGAAATCCCGTATCCGCAAAATGCAACAGGCAATGTATCATTAGCTGAGCCTGTGAATCCTCTTAATACAAAATTACTACCATGTAGATAAGTACGCTTTTTATTTTCCATGAAAATTTGAAGAACTGCCGGCGTATCAATTTTATTATATTCAACTTTCAGATGTTGAAAGTACCCATCTTTTCCAATTGGAATAAGACCAAGCTGCTCAAATGTTTCTGAAGCAAAGTTAGCAGCTTTATTGTATCCTTCACTTCCGGGCAACCTTCCATCAAACTCTGCCGAGCTCAAAATATTTACTGTGTGCATAAGATTTGTGCTTTTTATTTTTTCCAAACCATTATCTATGATTTGAGAATAAGCAACATGAGATATCATTGCACAGAAGATAAAAAACATATGGAATTGTTTTGTGTTCACTTTGCTTCTTCCGTCAATTTTTTTAAACAGGTTGTTTTTTCGTATTACTACTTGCTATATAATAAAAAAGGGACACAATTGGTCCCTTCTTTAAAATAAATAAGATTTTTTACTCTTCAGATCCTTCGCCTTCTTCGGGGACTACTTTTGCGATATCTGCAATTGAGTCGCCATCTTTTAATCGAATCACTCTTACGCCCTGAGTGTTTCTGCCCATTACGCGAATGGCTTTCATACTTTGGCGAATCACCATTCCTTTTGTTGAAATAATTACAAGCTCATCATTATCATTTGCTTCCATCATTGCAATCATTTTACCAATTTTTTCGTTCGTCTTTACAGTGATAACTCCTTTGCCGCCGCGATGCGTCAGCCGATAATCATTAACGTCTGATCTCTTTCCATATCCTTTTTCTGTTACAACAAGCACACTCATTCCTTGGCGTTTGATAACAAGCTGTCCAACTACTCTGTCACCTTTACCCAACCTAACACCTCTGACCCCGGTAGCTGTTCTTCCCATATCACGAACATCTTTTTCATTGAACCTGACTGCAAAACCATTTCGTGTCCCAATCATTATTCCACTTTTGCCATCCGTCATTTTAACTTCAATCAGCCTATCATTTTTCTTTAGATTGATCGCATTGATTCCTCCTTTACGAACATTGCCATATGCAGAGAGCACTGTTTTCTTAACTGTACCTTGTTCAGTTGCCATAATTAAGAATTTGTCGTCACTGAATTCTTTGACTGCAACAAATGCTGTTATTAATTCTTCTTTTTCTTTCTGAAGTATGTTAAGAATAGATCTTCCTCTTGCAGCTCGTCCGGCATCTGGAATTTCATGAACTTTCAGCCAGTAAACCCTTCCCTTATCCGTAAAGAAAAGAATATAATTATGTGTCGACGCGATAAACATATGTTCAATAAAGTCGTCATCTTTTGTTCCTGCACCGGTGACACCTTTACCGCCCCGTCCTTGTTTTCTATATCCGCTTACCGGAAATCTTTTTATGAATCCTGTGTGCGAGATTGTAACAACAACATCTTCTTCAGCAATAATATCTTCAAGGGAGAAATCTTCAGTGTCATAAACTATTTCTGTTCTTCTTTTATCAGCATATTTTTTCTTTAGTTCGAGAAGTTCATCTGTTATAATCAGGTTTCTCTTATCTTCGCTTTTTAAAATTCCTTTTAGTTTCTCAATCAGCTTAATGGTTTCTTTGTATTCATCTTCTATTTTTTGTCTTTCAAGTCCCGTCAATCTCTGCAGGCGCATATCGAGAATAGCCTTTGCCTGTATCTCGCTCAACTTGAACTTCTTCATCAGGTTTTGTTTTGCTGTCTCTACATCTTTTGACTTCTTGATCGTTTGAATAACTGCATCAATATTATCGAGCGCAATTATATATCCTTCAAGTATGTGTGCTCTCTTTTCGGCAGCATCGAGTTCAAATTTTGTCCTGCGGATTAATACATCCATCCTGTGCGTAAGGAAGTGCTGCAGCATTTCTTTTAAATTGAGAACTTTCGGCGCGCCATTAACGAGGGCAAGCATTATCACACCAAATGTTGTCTGCATCTGGGTGTGAACATAAAGCTGATTAAGAACTATCGGCGGCTGAGCATCTTTCTTTAATTCAATAACGACTCTCATTCCGTCTCTGTCGGATTCATCACGGAGATTGCTTATATCATTAATTTTTCCTTCACGGACAAGGTCAGCAATTTTTTCAATCAACCCTGCTTTGTTTACCTGGTAAGGAAGCTCGGTGATGATAATGTTTTCTCTGCCTGACTTCTGTGTTTCGATGTTTGCTTTTGCCCTGACAAGAATTCTTCCTCTGCCTGTCATGAATGCATCTTTGACTCCGGCATAACCATAAATAATTCCTGCAGTAGGAAAATCCG
>JANWIS010000143.1 GCA_025449775.1 Ignavibacteriaceae bacterium | reverse complement strand
TTTGATACAGTTGCAGCACTTTACACCGAAAGACCGTCTAAGAAAAAAGATAAAGGAATTTATGAATTGCAGGATGTGAACACTTCAGAGTTTTCAAAAGCTGCAAATAATATTTTGAATGCTGGTGAATATTCACAGGTCGTACAAATGGCAGGTGGATTTTCAATCTTCAAATTAAATGAACGGCAGCCGGCAAGAGAAAAAACTTTCGAAGAAGCCAAAGCTGAAGTTTCAGGTGAATACCAGGAAATTTTCAGTAAAAAGCTTGAACAGGATTATTTGAAAAGTCTGGAGACACGTTACAAACCCGAAATATTTTATGATAAACTTGAATATGCATTTGCACAAGGAAATACTAATTAAGGGAATATTAATTCCCTTAATTTTTCTTTATGCATGTAATGAACAAAAAAAACCGGATTCTTATATTGCGAGAGTAAACGATTCATATCTTACCGAAGAAAAACTTTCAGAATTGATTGACTCACAATTTGTTTCCGGTTCATACAGAACTGCTATAATTAGAAGCTGGATTAAGCAGGAAGTCCTGTTCAGTGAAGCTTTAAAGCAGGGGATACTGGAAGAAAAAAATTTTAAGAGCACAATAGAAAAATCCCGAAGACAGCTTGCATCAGTGATAATCCTGGAAAATTTTGCAAAGACTTTGGTTCCTGAAATTACTGATGAGAATTTAAAGTATTATTTCGAAGAGAATAAATCCAGCTTCAAGCTTGCATTCGACTCTTACTTACTGAACAGGATCAGCTTTTCTGTCAATGAAACAGCAGTACAGTTCAGAACGGAATTAATTTCAGCAGGATGGGATTCTGCATTCAGTAAATTTTCAAAAGATACTTCACTTATAGATGTTTCCAGCAGCATCTTCCTGGCAGAACAAGATATTTACCCCGTGAAAGTACTACGTGTTCTTGAAGGTCTTTACCCACTCGAAATAAGTATTGTCATTCCGGATGACAAAGGCTATTATTCAGTTGTTCAACTTATTGAAAAATATTCAGCTCATTCAGTCCCGCCTTTCGAAGCAATTAAAAAGGAAGTTGAAAGAAGATATATTTTAGCTTCGAATGAAAGTGCAATAGAGAATTACATCGATGAGCTTTATAATAAAAATGAAATTGAAATTAATAATTGATATGAAAATACTTCTAATAATTTTATTCACATTTTTCACTAGCTTTTTATTCTCACAGGAAACAATTGACAAGGTAGTTGCAGTAGTTGACAACGAAATTATTTTGCAGAGCGAATTGGAATTCCAAACTTCAATCTATGCTTCTCAACGAGGTATGGATCCAAAATCACCCGAACTAAAAAAACAAATTCTTAACTCAATGATAGATGAAAAACTTGTTTATGCACAGGCTGAGCTCGATTCAATAATTATCAGCGATGAAGAAATATCACAACGTATCGAATACCAGATCCAGATGTTAAAACAGCAGTACGGTTCTGTTGAGAATATTGAGAAGATGTACAATATGACAATTGAAAAAATAAAGAGAGAACTGAGGGAAGATGTGCGGAAGAACCTTATGGTTCAGCGTCTGCGTGAAAAGAATTTTGCTCCTGTTGAAGCTTCAAGAAGGGAAGTTGAAGAGTTCTACTATTCTTTTAAAGACAGTCTTGGTATGATTCCAGAAAAGCTGAGGATCTATCACATATTCAGAAATCCGAAAACTACAGACAGACTAAAGAAGCAGTACTTTGATTTTGCTAATTCGATACTCGATTCGATTAAACGTGGAGCCAGTTTTGAAGAAATGGCAAAAAAATATTCTGAAGATCCAGGAAGCAAAGCTTATGGAGGAGATCTTGGATTTGTAAAGAAAGGTGTATTCTATCCTGAATTTGAATCGGCTGCATATTCTCTTGAAACTGGTGATATTTCTGATGTAATTGAAACTCCTGTCGGTTATCATATCATCGAACTTTTAGAAAGACGAGGCGAATCAATTCATACGAGACACATTCTTTTTAAATTTAAAACCGATGCTAATGCAGACCTAGAGACGATTGAATTTCTGACTGCAATAAGAGATAGTATTATTAATGGAACAAACACTTTCCAGTTCTATGCGAAGAAGTTCAGTGAAGATAAAGAAACAGCTCCATTTTCCGGCGACCTTGGAACTTTTTATATAAACCAGGTTGATAAAAATTTACTTGATGTTGTATCCAAGCTGAAGCAAGGCGAAATCAGTTTTCCGAAAAGAATAGATTATGGACAAGGCACGTATGGATATCATATAGTTTTTTTGCTATCAAGAATTCCACAGCATCCTGCCAGTCTTGAAGAAGATTATGCTGAGTTAAAACGACTTGCCGACGAATACAAAAAGCAAAAGCAGTATGATAAATGGCTTTCATCTCTGAAAGACAAAATATACTGGGAAGTAAGAATATAATTTTTTTACCACCGATCGATCAAAAAGGAATTTTAGCTTGAAAGAAAATACTGCCGGATCTAAAGATGTTGAGCTTGTTGAAGAGCTTTCCGCAAAAGTTAAACAAGTAAAACAGGAAATTGCAAAAGTAATAGTCGGTCAGGAAGAAATTATTGATCAGCTTTTAATTTCACTATTTGCAAAAGGACATTGCCTGCTGATCGGAGTTCCCGGTCTTGCGAAAACTCTTCTAATAAAAACTGTGTCAGAAGTTCTGGATCTAAAATTCAACAGGATACAATTCACTCCCGATTTAATGCCGGGTGATATTACTGGCACAGAAATAATAGAAGAAGATGCAGTGTCGAAGAAAAGAAATTTTAAATTTATTTCCGGACCTATCTTTGCAAATATTATTCTTGCTGATGAGATAAACAGAACACCACCCAAAACTCAGGCTGCTTTACTTGAAGCAATGCAGGAAAATAAAGTAACAGCGGCAGGAGTAACTTATCAATTACCTCAGCCGTTCTTTGTGCTTGCAACACAAAACCCTATTGAGCAGGAAGGAACTTATCCTTTGCCCGAAGCACAACTCGACAGGTTTATGTTTAATCTCTGGCTTGATTACCCGTCCTACAAAGAAGAAATAAAAATTGTAGAAACCACAACTAGCGAATACAAAGCGAAGCTTGATAAAGTTTTAAATGCAAATCAAATTCTTGAATTTCAAAACCTCGTAAGAAAAGTTCCGGTTGCAGATAACGTAGTTGAGTTTGCTGTAAAGGTGGCTATTATGACTCGCCCGACAAACGGACACTCTCCGCAATTTATAAAAGACTGGATAACCTGGGGTGCAGGACCAAGAGCATCTCAGTATTTAATACTTGCAGCCAAAACAAAGGCAATTGTCAGCGGAAGATTTACTCCTAATATTGATGATGTTAAATCCGCAATGCTTCCAGTTCTTCGTCATAGAATAATAACAAACTTCTCTGCTGAAGCTGACGGGATAAAATCTGTTGATGTGATTGAGAGGTTAAGTAAAGAAGTTTAGGTCGAATCAGAGCAGATGAATTAGTGATTCCTTAAATCTTCGCAATCTTATAATTTTTCTTAGCAAAGTAAATTTCTTTTGAAAAAGTTTTTATAACTGTTGCAACAGGAACCGCAAGCAGCATTCCAATCAACCCGAATAATATTCCACCGCTTATTATAAGTAGAATAATCACAACCGGATGCATATCAACACTTTTTCCAAAAACGTACGGCTGAACAAAACCATTGTCGATAGTGTAAGTAATTATCACTATAAAAATAATAGATGGGATTTGTGAAAGGTCTCCGTACTGAACTACAGAAACAATTATTGCAGGTATTCCTCCTATTAAAGGACCAAAATATGGAATAAGATGACCAAGACCGGCAATAACACCAAGCGGTAAAGCATTTGGAATTCCGACAAAATAAAAACCGAATCCAATCATCACTCCAACAAATATTGCATCAAATATCCATGCACGTACGAATAAGCCCAGTCTCAGTGTAACCTTTTTTAGAATGTGATAAGACATTTCAAAATATTTATTCGGAATGGTCTGCAGAAGACCTTGTATAATTCTTCTTTGATCTTTGAGCAAAAAGAAAGTTATGAATGGCACAATCACAAGAATTGTAATTATTGAAACGATGCTCGATAAAACTTCCGTGATACTGTCCAGAAGATTTGTGAGCTGTGAGGATAAAAATGATTCAACTCTTGTAGTTAATGTCCCGCGTTCAAGAAACGGAATGTATTTCAGAATTGAAAGTTCGAGTGTCTTCATTTCTTCACGGATTGAAAATCCCTGCAATGCAGCAACTAACTGGTTCATCTGGTTGATTAATTTTGGGATAACAACCGAGAGACCGAGGTAAATTATTAAACTGAAGATACCGAAAGTAATAAGCGTTGATGTTAAACGGTTGAATCCTCTTCCTTCAAGCATTGATATGAATGGTGAAAAAATGAATGCAAGAAGTATTGAGAAAGACAGGATGATAATTATTTCAGTAAGAAGATAAACCAGGTATAAAAATAAAATAACACCTGCTATCCAGAGAAATGATTTAGTAACTTTTTTGTAAGTGTCGGGCATAAAAAAGTTTTTGGAAAATTAATTCACAGCCTCAATTCTTCTGATCCCCGGAACCTGGTTCATAAGCGACCTTTCAATACCGGCACGTAAAGTCATAACAGACATCGGACAATCTTTGCAGTCTCCGGTCAGCTTTACTTTAACAATACCATCTGCACTTACTTCAACAAGCTCAACATCGCCATTATCTGCCTGCAGAAAAGGTCTGATCGTTTCCAGTGCTTTTAGAATTTCTTCCGTCATCGTTATAACTAATTTACTTGTGTAAATCTAATGAAATTTTATTAATGAAGTTGATGGTTAATGATAGTTTTTTTCTATAATTCGGTTGGCTGAATTTATTAGATTTTTTTTGTCTTGACGGAAATCAGTATCAATCTTCTTCGCCTAAAAGGATTTCAATTTTTCCCGGAGCTTTTGAGTTCCTGATATTTACCTGTTCAGTCAGACTTCGTGAGATTTCCATAATCATTCCTGCTTCAACTGAATCAGGAATATCGAACACGATTGGAATTCCATTATCGCCACCTTCACGAATTCTTGGGTTGATTGGAATTGCCCCTAAGAAAGGCACGCTCAGTTCTTTCGAAACCCGTTTACCTCCGCCTGATCCGAAAATATCATATCTTATATTTGTATCAGGTGCAATAAAATAACTCATGTTTTCTATCAAACCCAGTACAGGAACATTTACACGGTTGAACATCTTCAATGCTTTTCTTGCATCTATAAGTGAAACTTCCTGTGGAGTTGTGACTATAACAGCCCCTGTAAGCGGAATTGTTTGAACTAAAGTAAGTTGAATATCCCCGGTTCCCGGCGGCATATCGAAGACAAGAAAATCTAATTCGTCCCAGGCCACATCAGTCATAAATTGTTTTATTGCACCGCTTACCATTGGTCCACGCCAGATAACAGGTGCATTATCATCAACTAATAATCCAATTGAAATCATTTTCA